>CALMES010000088.1 GCA_937863435.1 uncultured Candidatus Peregrinibacteria bacterium | reverse complement strand
CGTACCGAATAACGACCGCAGCCTGACGCGGTGGTATGAAACTAATACAGAATATTTTCGCGGGCTTGTGGTTCGCTTTGCCCGTAAACTGCCATGATTGAACTGCTGAATAGATATGACATCACGAGCAAGGCGCGCCGAGAGGCGACAGACTCGGCATATCTTTCAGATGTGATGGGCCTTTTGACCCGTGAACGCCGCTACGAGATCAGCGATGGATCAAGCCAGTACAACCCATTTGCCACGAATTCATTTATCAGGCGCAATACGTGGCGCAATGGTGATATTTACGAAACAGAGAACGGGCAGGGGGTATTTCTCGGAGCAATCAACGATGTAGGCTTTCAGAGTACCGACGCAGGCCGGCAAACGATAGTAAACGCGCGCGAACCTTTCGCGACCATGCTCGAATTGACCTGCGAAGAGGGCACGCTAATCAGCGACACCACCCTTTCAGATTATTACATCGTGTCTGATGGTGACGCCACCGAAACGACACTTACTTTAACCGATACCGGCACCCCTTCTGACATCCAAGTAGGAGACATAATTAGTTTTGGGAATTACAATGTACCTCGATATGCTGTAACCTCTGCCACTGGCAGCCCGTCAACGTCCATCACCATCGACAGGCCACTTGAACGGGGTGTAGACGGGGCCATCGTTCGGGTCATCCGCCCCGCTATCATATCAGGGCCAAAGGCTTTGAAGAACGCCTTCACCGCAGCGGGCCTGACTAACTACCTCGGTGGCTCATTCGACACAATGGATGAAGACGACATCGAGCAGCAGTTTCTACTGCGGGTGTTCGTTCGCATAGAATCGCGGGTTAAACTGGCCGACCACATCAAGAAAATTATGGAGATGACGGACCTCTATTTTACCGTCAACTCATTTGGCATTATCAACATTTTTCGCGGGCTTGGGTATGATGGCAGCAATATCAGAAAGTCAATCACCACATCAGAAATCATACGCCCTGTCGAAATAAGCTACGAGCGGCAGAATCTGTTCGCCGGATATGACTGTCTGTTCGTCAGTTCCACAAATACGGATGTAGTAAGCGGAGACGCGAACACCTCCACAATAGCGCAATGGGGTAGTAAAGAGCGTTGGCAGCCGATTGACGATCAAGGGCAATCGATAACCGCATACCAGTATCTTTACGCAAACAGCCGCGCCGCGCAATACTTCGGCGAGCGCAAATTAAACTACAATGGAGAAATGCGCGTCCGAATTAAGTGCGCCTGCAAGCGCTCGCCATCAGGCACAACGTCTCTTTATGGTTTTAATCTCGGCGATCAAGTGCAAGTGACATATGACATGGGCGGTGGTAAGTCACTAACAAATGAGCCGGCGCGCGTTGTGGGGTATACTTACGATCGCGCTAATCAATACTACTCGGATTTAGTCTTAGAGCTGAATTCATGGGTGGATGAGACAACAGAGCCAATAATTGAATTGGGAGAGGATGACATGAGATATTTATCAGCAGCAAGCAGCCTTACAACCACCGCGGGCAGTTCTGGCAGTGTATACGTCACAGCAGACAAGGGCATTTATTATTGGCGAGATTATGTAAGCAGCGCACCAACGGTGGACTCAGATCTCTATTACGCCACGGCCAACGGCGGCGAAACCAGATGGGTTAAGAACGGCGCTAATGCTATCGTTACAAGTCCTGTATCATGGACGCCAACATTTACCGGGTTCGGTACAGTGTCTGGAGTCACTGCCTATTCATGGCGGGTTGGCAGTTGCCTGCACTTTGAGTATACGTTTCAATCTGGATCAACAACAGCCACAGAGGCTCGGGTCTCTCTTGGGTTCAACGGGACAGATGGCAATGTAACAACAGCAAACAGCTACCCAACATTACAAGTAATTGGGCATGGAGCGATAAGTAATTCCGTGCATAGTTTTGTGGTAATGGCGGAAGCGTCAAAGACGTATATCACATTCGGTGTGTCTGAGGCATATAATCTATTGGTCAAACGTAATGGCTCAGACTTTGCCAACTCCAGTTCTGTGCTTAGCTTCAGAGGGTCAGTTCGTATACAAGGGTGGTAGCATGACGCCTGAACAATTCCTGCTGAAATACTGGCCGCTACTTACTGCGGGTGTAGCCGGCATTATTTGGCTAATCCGTCTTGAGGGAAAAGTTAAACAAGTAGAGCGCACACAGACAACAGATGGCGAGAGGATGGCGAAGGCCATAGACAAAATGGCTGACGCTGGGGAAAGAATGGCCGACCGAATCGGGCAGATGGAAACCACCCTTGCGGGGATTGTCGGGTACGAGAAAGGCGCGAACGAAACGCGCAGGGGGAAGCGGTGAACATCGACAAACTACACCCGGCGGTTTACGAGTCACAACG
>CALMES010000087.1 GCA_937863435.1 uncultured Candidatus Peregrinibacteria bacterium | reverse complement strand
CATTTGATTATAGCGCTCGTTTTGCTGGTCAGCCCTTTGCTGTGCTATGCGATCCTTGAATGACATAGCTCCATCAATTAGCTGCTGTTTCGCTTCTTCGCTGAACTGCTCAGGCATATGCGCTGCCGCATCCGGCCCAAGCGTTTGCAATACGTGGTTGCGTACCTGATCCCATCCGGCCTGATCTTTAACGCCTGACGCCTGTTGTGCGCTGTACTCGCTTTCTTTCAGCAGATAATCCAGCTTCTCATTCTGCGCCTTGAATGCGTTTTGAGCCTGCTGTGCTTTTAGCGTGTTGATTTCCATTCCGGCCTTATAGCCGATGGATGGATCGGCCTGCATTTTTGACAAATCTCCGCCTGACATTTGATATGCCTTGTCCAGCTTTGATTGTGTGTCCATTTCCTGCTGAAACATCGCATTCTGCAAATTTGATCGCTTAACCTGTGACGCCTGTGCAGCAGCATCCAGCGGGCTCATGAATTGCGCCGTCTTAATCCCCATTAAAATGTTAGGGTCAGCCATTAGTAGCGCCTCTCTATGCTGCTATTATCAGGGTTATATGCAAACGATCCGATCAACGCATTGCCTGCCTGCTGAAACCCAGACTGCCGCAAGTTATTGCCTGCTATAGCGCGACTCGCGTTAATGTCGCCGATATTATTAAACGTCTGATTTGCCACCATACCCTGATCGACTGCGATCTTACCCGTCGCACCAGCAGCACGCATGCCGGTATCAACAACACCAGATAGCCGGTTAAACCTGTTTTGCTTGTTGGCAGTGTCGCGGTTGTACGCATTAGCGAATTCATTGCTTGCGTATCCTTGGCCATATTTCTGCATGGCTTTCATCGCTGCACCGGATAACAGTCCGCCCTGAGCCGCCGCAGATCCTTGCACAGCCTTTGCGCCTTCATCGAGACGGAATTGATAGCCAGGATCTTTTATAAAATCCTCATTGGTGAAGTCATGCATCAAATTTCCGTAACCAGCATTTGCGCCTGACGCCGATGGATCGCGTTTACGGAAGAAGTCGCCGTTTACATTGCCACCAGCTTCCAAACGTTTCTGGTACACATTCCATGCGCCCTCTTTGTCGATTTTGGCCGACAATTCAGCAAGGCGATTCTGTACGAGTTGGTCAGTTTTCGCGGGATTTTTGGCGTTCTTGCGCTGTTCGCGGATATTTTGCTCTGCCAATGTTAGCGCGTACTGCTTGAATTTCTCAGGGTCAAAATAGTCCTTGGTCTGCGCGTATGCAGTAGGATCGCCAAAGCCAAGCTGGTACATCAGTTCGTTTTGCGCGTCTTTTCCGCCAACGCGATACGGTTGCAGCATCTTTTCTGCGCGTTGGCTTGCTTTGGCGCTTGCCATTAGCCCATAGAGTGCGCCTTCTTTCTGGTCTTTAGCCGCATCAGATAGCGCCTGATCTGACTGATTGCCCATTACTCCGCCAATTACTGCTCCAGCCAAAGCACCCCACGGGCCTCCAGCACTAAAACCAGTTGCCGCCCCGCTTAATGCTCCACCTAATGCGCCATCGTTTGCCATATTATCTACCTGCTAAAATTAACACAGCCCGTCGCTGAGGATGCTGATATACCCGCCGCCATTTGACGCTTGACCGAATGGTAAATTTACATTCAATACGGACGGCCTTGCATTCGTGCGCTTGATGTCAGACTTTGCCTTCATAGCCATCTGAAACA
>CALMES010000086.1 GCA_937863435.1 uncultured Candidatus Peregrinibacteria bacterium | reverse complement strand
CTCCGCCACGTAAAGCGCCTTCCGGCGCCACGTGGCACAGCCAATTACATCGGAAGTAGAGTAGCAAACGAGACGCTTTACGTGTCACGTGATCGCTTCAGCGATTTTACGTGACTTGTGCTCAACGATCGGCCTGCTTATTTTCTACGACATCCACTTCAGCAACCGAATGATGCCCATTTTGGCCGGCTGCTTATGCGCCGAGACATCGGTTTGGGTAGCGAGTGCAGCACGATGAACATGATAGTACTCGTAGGCTTTCCAAAGCATTTCTTCGTTGGTGGTCGTTGGCTGCCAGGCAAGTTTTTGCTTGATCTTCGACGTGTCAAA
Source organism: uncultured Candidatus Peregrinibacteria bacterium (assembly GCA_937863435.1). Taxonomy (GTDB): domain Bacteria; phylum Patescibacteriota; class Gracilibacteria; order Peribacterales; family Peribacteraceae; genus JAGOTD01. The sequence continues at coordinate 5,468 of CALMES010000086.1, read as the reverse complement.
AATAAAGTTTTCCGCAATCATCTTGTACTGATACGGGCCGAGGGGCGACAGGCCGAGTGCGTAGGCGAACTTCATGGCAGGAATAGCAAGTGACCGCGGAAAATTGGCAACACGGGCACCGGTTTTTGCGCGTGCAATCACGCTGTTGTACATGTCGCGAAACGACGAGACATTGTCGGAACCGATATTGAAAATATCGGAACCAGGGTACGTTGCAGCTTTCAAGAATGCATTCGCCAAATCCGGCGCAAAGATGAACTGATAGCGATTGTCTCCGCCGCCCACCACCCACACTTTTCTGCCTTCATCGATGAATTCAAACAGAATAGCGAGCAAGCCCAATCTGCCGCTATCGATAATCGTCGGGCAGCGGAAAATGACGACACTCAGCGCGTCCGTCCGCTCCAGCAAAATTTTCTCCCCCTCCAGCTTGGACCTGCCGTAGATTTCCACCGGCCGAGGCGGCTCGTCCTCTGTCACGGGCTTGCCCATGTCCTGTCCCCACAAACAATTGGATGATGTGAAAACAATTTTTGGCACTTTGTATTTGATCGCCATGTCACGGATTACGCGCGTGCCATCGACATTCGAGGTCCACAGGAAATTCGGATCTTTGACGGCATGCGCCAAAATGGCGGCGCAGTGGAAGACGGCATCAAATTGCTGATTGGCAAACAGTGCTTCCATTGTGTGCGTATCGCGAATATCGCCTTGGACAGCTGTAAAATTCGCCTGCGTAAAGGTATCGGGCTGTAAATCGATGCTCACGCATGAGTGGCCGCTTTCGATAATCTGCTTCTTCAGAATATCTCCAAAAAACCCGGCACCTCCTGTAAGTAATATATGCATATGCAGATTCTACCTTCATCGCTCGTATCGGAGAATCAAAAACCGACTCACGCCCACCAAAACAGTCTTTGCTCAGCTTGATCCGCTTCCAAAGCCCACGTACTCTAGGGCCTATGAAAATCTCTCTTGAGTGGCTCTCCGATTTCGTAGACTGGATCGAAAAAGACCCGCAAATCATTGCCGACCGTCTCACTGCCGCAACCGGCGAAATTGACGATATCGAAGTACTGGGACGCTACCTGGAAAATTGCTGCGTTGGAAAAATTGTCACTCTCAGCAAACACCCGAATGCCGACAAACTGACGCTCTGTGACACAGAAACGGACAAAGGAATGAAGCGCGTTGTATGTGGAGGAACGAACTTGAAGCAAGGCATGCTCGTAGCGTTCGCGCACGTGGGAGCGACAGTCAAATGGCATGGCGGCGAAGTGGTGACACTCACGCCGGTCAAAATCCGCGGCGAACAGAGCGAAGGCATGATCTGTGCTGCCGAAGAGCTGGAGCTGGAGGCATACTATGAAGCCAAGCCCGAAGACGGCGAGCGCCCGATTATGGATATAACGGCCATGAATCTGCCAGCAGGTACATCGCTCAAACAAGCTTTTAACTTGCACGACACGATTTTGCATATCGATAATCACGCCATTACCAATCGTCCCGATTTGTTTTCACATATCGGCATCGCCCGCGAATGTGTGGCGCTCGGACTCGCCAAGTGGAAGAAGGAAAAGAAGCAGGCTAAGCCAACATTTGCAAAAGTGGCAATCCCCTTCAGGTGCATCAACGAGATTCCGCAGCTCATCCCAACCTACCGCGCGTGCGTGTTCACTATCGACAACGTCGGGCAAACGCCGGACTGGATGAAACGCAGACTGGAAGCGACAGGACACCGCAGCATCAACTTGCCGATCGATATCACCAACTACGTCATGATGGAACTGGGCATGCCATTGCACAGTTTTGATTGTGATGATTTCAAAGGTGATATCCACATGCGTACCGCCAAGCAAGGCGAGAAACTTATAACACTCGACAAAGTCGAACGTGTGCTGCCCGAAGGCGCGATTGTTATCAGTGATAACGATGGCATTTTCGATCTGCTCGGTATTATGGGCGGCCTGCGCAGTTCCACCAAAGACACATCCAAGCATTTGTATCTGCACAGCGCACAGGTCGACGGAAAATCGATCCGCAAAGCCGTCATTGCAACCGGTCACCGCACCGACAGCGCAACCGTCTACGAGAAAGGCGTTGCACCTATCACTGTTGAAGCCGGATTCCTGCGGGCAGTGGAGTTGATGCTCGAACTCGTTCCCGGTGCCAAAATCGTGTCTAAAATGGAGTCCGTCGGAAAGCATGAAACGCTCAAGCCGATTGCGCTACCCATTGCGACCGTGACGCGCATGCTCGGTGTCGATATCGGTGAGAAAGCTATTACTGCCATTTTGACGTCGCTCGGTTTCGCGGTAAAAAAAGCTGCCAAAGGCGCAAAGAAAACTGGCGTTACGCTCACGGTCACTCCACCACCCCATCGCATTGGCGATATAGCCGGTACGCATGATTTGGTCGAAGAAGTCGCACGCATCTACGGCTACAACAAGATTCCGGTTATCATGCCGGAGGCTGTCACCCAGCTGCCAGAGCGTGATAGCCGCATGAATCAGCTGCGGGTTAGTTTAGCGGCAAAGCAGTATGCGGAACTGCTCAACCTGGCGTTTACGAATGCCGAGACGATGAAAAAGTCCGGTCTCGCTCCAGATATCGCCGTCACGATTGCCAATCCACTCGGCGAGGAATTGTCGAGCATGCGCACGCATTTGCTACCGGCCATTTTGCACGTTGCCGGACGTGAACTGAAATCCGAAAAGAGAGATTTGAAACTGTTCGAATACGGCCACGTATTTGCCAAGGGCAGTGAGTCCACACAGTTCTGCGCCGTAATCGCTCTGCGCAGCGGCGCAACAATTGCGACTGAACCGGTGTTGCAACTCAAAGCCGATGTCCTCCATGCATTTAGCACTATCGGCTACTCGCTTGATACGAAAACGATCACCGAAAGCCTCCCGCCATACGCGCATCCGGGCCGCAGTGCCCTTCTGCTCTACAAGGGCGCAACGGTTGGTTTGCTCTGTGAAGTGCATCCGCAAGTGCGCAAATCATTCGAACTACCCGAACGTGCTGCCGCCGTTATTGTCGACTGGCAGGCGCTCACCGCACTGCCACCATCCACACTCCTGACACAGCCACTTGCCCTCTTCCCAGCCATTTCGTACGACGAAACAATCGCTCTGCCGCCGTCCATGGAAGCACTGATTACCGAATTGAAAGCAAAAAATCCACTCATCGAATCGGTGAGTGTGGTGGATCTGTATCAGAAAGATGCGCATAAAACTGCCACCATCCGCTTTGTATACAGAGCCGCTGATCGTACTCTGGAGCAAAAGGAAACCGATGCGATTCATACGCCGATTGCCGCTACACTCAAGCGGTAATAGAGGAAGCATGAAGAACTGGAAACGCGATCTTTCCTCTTTTCCTCCTCTCCTCCCTTTCTTCTTCACATGAAAATTTATACGCGTACCGGCGATAAGGGCCAGACGGGATTATTTGGCGGCCAGCGCGTCGACAAATCGTCATTACGACTCCATGCGTACGGAACGATTGATGAACTGAATGCCTGTCTTGGTATCGTATTGGCAAGTACGCGCATCGCAACCGATTTGCGACCGCAGCTTATCAAAATCCAGTCCGATCTCTTTACCACCGGTGCGGATTTGGCAACACCGCTCGACAGCAAAGCCAAAACCGGCCGCATGCAGCAGAGGCATATTGATGAACTGGAACAGTGGATAGACGCCATGGACGCAAGCCTTCCGCCACTCACGCAATTTATTTTGCCCGGCGGATCGAGCGAAGCCGCGCAGCTGCATCTCGCGCGTACTGTCTGTCGCCGAGCCGAACGCTGGATAGTGGAATTGCAGGAATCTGAGCCAATCGGCGATTTCGTTTTACCGTATGTGAATCGCTTGAGTGACTATCTGTTTGTGGCAGCCAGGTACATCAACAGAACGCTCGATACACCGGAAGAGGCAGTGGTGATTGAAAGAATTTAAATCTCCGCAAACGGCAATCCAAAATTCACATACGCAAAGATGCCGAACAGAATAATGAGCGGAATGCCGATTCCCAAGGCCAAGCCGAGGGAAAATTTACCATTTTTGGTCAGGCTGGCGTACAAACTCGTGCCAGAGTAGAGCATCCCGCTTCCAAGCAGCGGTAAATCGCTGGCATTGAGAATGGGCATGAGCGTATCTGCCTGGATATCGCGCTTCACCAAAACGAGCAAAATGAGCACAATGGAGCCGAAAACGAAGAAGATGACGGAGAAAACTCGTGCAAGTGCGCTGGCCATGGCAAAAGCTTACAGCAAGCAATGCCGAATGGGAATTTCTGAACAATGAACCAGATACGACAAAAATCGAATCCTTCCTTGATTCTCACTTCTAGATTCTTAACGTCTTTACTTCAGTTTCTTCTGTACTGTGACGCGACGACGACCCTGCGTACGACGACGCGCAAGGAGGTTTCTACCTGTTTTCGTAGCACTGCGAGCCAAAAACCCGTGCTTACGAAGACGCCGACGCCATTTGAGCTTACCTAACATGTTGGCAGAGAGTACAGGCGCCAAATCGTACGGTCAATATGAATTTTACAAATTGTTGTCTTGCTGTCATTACTACATTGTTTGGATACACTACAGAAACTTCTTGATTTGCGCTCCATTTCACCATATAACCTTTGCACAATTCACTTCCCGCCCTTCACGAATGTATTCCATCTCCCGCCTTCCTTCCGGTCTCCCGATTCTCACCGCACCTACAGCCGGCACTGCCGCTATTACGGTTTTAGTCTTTGCAGGTGCAGGCTCGCGCTACGAAACACAGGCCGACCGCGGTATCAGCCATTTCTTGGAACACATGTTCTTCAAAGGCGGCGCGAAATATAAATCTGCAGCGGATGTCAGCACAGCAATCGACTCCGTTGGCGGCGATTTCAACGCGTTTACGGGCAAAGAATACGCCGGTTACTACGTAAAGGTATCGGCCGAAAAAGTCGAACTGGCCTGCGATGTGCTCTCCGATATGCTCTGTCACGCACGTTTTCCGCAGGAGGAGATCGAAAAAGAGCGCGGTGTGATTATTGAGGAATATCGCATGTATCAGGACACTCCCATGTACCAGGCCGGTTGGGATTTTGAAACCTTGCTCTACGGAGATCAGCCGCTGGGCTGGGATACAATCGGAACAGAAGAAGTGATTCGTTCGGTCAATCAGGCCGATTTCATGCGCCACAAAGATGAGCTCTACACAGCCGACAACCTCGTTGTCACCTTTGCTGGAAACATCGATGAGAAGAAAGCGATGGAGCTGGCTACCAAGTATTTCGGCACGATTGGCGGCAAGAAAGCCAAAAACTGGTCTCCGCTCCAGCCGTCACCAGTTAAAAAAGTGAGCCTGACACAGAAGCAGACCGAGCAGGCGCATCTGGTATTGGGAGTACAAGGCGTGTCGTCACAGGATAAAGATCATTTCGCACAGAAGCTCCTCTCCATTATTCTC
>CALMES010000085.1 GCA_937863435.1 uncultured Candidatus Peregrinibacteria bacterium | reverse complement strand
CAAAAAAGCACATTTCCACCACAACGGAATCCTCCGTGTTGGGAATGATGTACTGACCTGCAGCGTATGCGTCGTCTGTCATTTGCATGCAATACACAATAATGCAGTTTCCCTTAACGGGCTTCATACTGCTGACCAAACCACATTTCTTCACCGTCGGGCCGAGATCGACCATGAAAGTGTTTTGCGTGACAATCTTCGGCTTTTCTGGATTGCCCACTGGTCCGTACAGGCCAACAGTCACTTGCAGTCTCATTGTCCTTATCCTCCATCATGATGTCCTCTTTCGCGCAGCGCTGCTTCGCGCAAACATCGAGAAAGAGAACGAATAATGGAGCAGATGATACGAAAGATCGCTTAAGGAGCAGGGCCTCGGTATCTGATGGAGCAGATACCGAGGCACGAAGGCGGCTGGATTTGAACCAGCGACCTCCCCGGCAGAACCGGGGCGCTCTGACCAGCTGAGCTACGCCCTCTTAATATCGCCTCAGGAGAGACGATAAATAGTACTATATTTCATTTATATTTTTTGTCTATATCTCAAACCTGCTAATTCAACTCATTTGTGGTACAATGTAAAGATTTATGCCAACAAAAAAATACACACGCAAACATCGGCGCGGTTTTCGGTGGCCACAGTTGTATCCAGCATCGATTATTCTCACGTCTCTTGTCTGTAGCATCGCCTCACCGGTCTATGCTGTGGAAGAGCCACATCAGCAGGATTTCGTGGTGACAGCGTACTATTCCCCTAAGCCGAACCAGTGCTGCTACTACCGTGGCAGCTACGAAGCCGAAATAACGTTTAATGGCGGTGGAACAAAAGGAGCCGACGGTACCAAAGTATACCCGGGTATGATCGCTGCTCCGCGCGAATACAGTTTCGGGACGCGTATTTCGCTGCCGGAACTCGGGGTTGTTGGCACTGTTCATGACCGCGGCGGACGCATAATTGCCTGGGACAACGACACACACCGCATCGATTTATGGATGGGCGAAGGCGAGGAAGGTCTCGCCCGATCGCTCGAATGGGGGGCACGCAAAATGACCGGCACCGTCTATCCGGCCGGCGGAGCGCAACCCGCTGAAAAATGGTCACTCGCGCTGTTTCCTTCTCCTGCCAGCGCATTAGCCTTGCTGCCTAAAGCAAGCGACGCATCGAGCATGCTGAGTGCCACCTTCGGTGACAAGAAATACGCAATCCGCACCCTGCAGACGGCACTCAAAAATCTCGGCTACTTCAATCAGGCGGTGACAGACTTGTTTGGCACGGACACCAGACAGGCGGTTGCCAGCTTCCAGAAAGACTATGGCATCGACGGCGATGGCACGAAAGTGGATGAAAAAACGTATGCGGCACTGACACTGGCAAAGAAAATGGATAATCATCCCGCTCCGATTGATACCACGTTGCGCCGCGGCATGCGGGGAGCGAATGTAAAGGAACTGCAGCGTATTCTTCGATACCTTGGCTTCTACAAAGGACGGACAGACGGCGTGTTCGATGAAGACGTGCGCAAGGCCGTTATTGTCCTGCAAAAAGAACAGTCAATCGTGCAATCCGATACATCGGACAGTGCTGGTATTGTCGGCACGAAAACGAAGGCTGCCATCGCCAAAATCTGGAAAGCGCAGCAGGTGAAGGACTCTACCGATATGGCCATGCTCAAAATGAAAATCACCAAAGACATTCAGGAAAAACAGATACCGGCACGTTATGTTGCCAAAGGCGACAGCGGCAAGGATGTACGCACACTGCAGACACTCCTCGCGAATATGGGGTACATGAAAGCTGCCACTATCAACGGTCACTTCGGCGACGCGACACAAGCAGCGCTCATTGCATACCAGAAAGACAAAGGTCTGATTAAAAAAGAGACGGATACGGGAGCCGGAAATTTCGGTCCGGCAACCAAGCAGACGATGACGACGGATACGGTGAATCTGGCCTGGCAGAAAGTCCGGGCCAATGGTGTGAAGGCTCTCTAAAGGAAAACGTCCATTGTATTTGCAATAGCGGTCTGTCCTGTATACTGCGATTTCATCATCTTTCTTATGAATCGTTTCACGATTTTTCTTGTGTTTTTTGTGGTGATGGCAACAGTATTCGTCCCACTTGCCGATGCCAAATCCGCCCCGCCAATAAGCCGTCGCGACGGCTTTCTGCTCATGTGGAACAGTATTTTCCGCGCCACAGATACGACGAATGAAAAACCGTTTGCAGACATGAAAAAAGGTGATCCTGGTTTTACCGAAATTACCTACGCCAAAGCGCGCGGGATTGTAAACGATGCCAACAAGAATTTCTCGCCCGACGATCCAATCGATTTTACCACTGCGATGACCTGGCTCTTTCGGACCAGAAGCGTGGAGTCACCGAAGGACGGAAGCTACAAACGCGCAAGTTCCCTGCCAGACCCCGGCGATGTTCCCGCGCTGCTCGAGCGCTTTGATATGTCTCCCCTGCCCGACGACACCCTGATATCGCGGGACCAGCTGCTCGCCTACATGCGGTTTTTAGACGGTCAGCTCACCAAAGAAGTGCACGAAGTGAGCCTGTATTCCGAAAAATTCCACGGCAAAGGAACCGGGTTCGGTGAAACGTTCGACATGAACGCGCTCACAGCGGCGCATCGCAGCTTTCCGTACAACACACTCGTGAAAGTGACGAACGTGAAAAACGGCCTGAGCGTTACCGTACGCATCAACGATCGCGGACCGTTTGTCAAAGGACGCGACATGGATTTGAGTCTTGCAGCTTTCGAGACAATTGCGGACCGGGCCTCCGGCACTATCGACGCCACCTTCGAGCGGCTGGGCGACAGTACCCTCTTGAACCAGTGCCATGACACACGTTACGCAAGACGGCTGGCAAAAGGGATTCTTCTCAACCCCGGCTTCCCTCATTTTCTGGCATTGGGTGAATCAATCGCGCTTTCATCGGATGCATTTTTTGCGACGGTCTCCGTTGCCTATCCGGACGGCACCGTGAATGACACGCCGAAATGGTATGCACCCGGATCGGCCTTGAACATCTCTCCCAGCATGACCGGCCTTTATACCGTTGTCCTGCGTGATACGCCGGGTCACAGACGGTCATTTACCATGGAAGTGGTGGATTGCGGCCGGAAGAGCGGTTTATAGCAATAATAAGCCACAAAGGTGATTTTTTGCCGTAGACAGGCATTGTTGATTTTTTGCTCCTAAGACCTAGGCAAAAAGTGGTTTTTACTGTATAATATTGAGAAAAGTTTCTCTCAATACAATACCAACCATCCCTCGTGCTCCGATCCCGCTACACACACATTTTTCTCACTCTCTGTCTGATGCTTGTCAGCATCTATTTTCTGCTGAAAGGCCAACTGAAGTGGAATCTGGACGGCGTCACCCCGTCTGCGCAGCCGTCTGCTTTTCTGATCATCGGTTGCACCATGCTGCTGCTGTATCTTTTGTACCAGTGGCGCGGCATTGTGAACACCATGAAAGTCGAGGGCATGTCCTTGTCAACTGTGGAAAAAAATCATCCGTACCTACCCCAGAGCACGGAAATGATCATGACCGTCCTTCTGACACTGATTGCACTTATTCTGGGAACGCAGTTCATCATGCAGGCATCCGCCTTCGGCGACTGCGATGTATGTGATTTTTACAGCAGCGGCATCAGTTTTAGTTCCTCCAGCTCCAGTTCGTATCAGGGCACCTCATCGAGCTATCCCGACAGTTCTTCCAGCTCTTCATCCGCGGGATATACCAGCTCCAGCTCATCTTCCAGTTCGGATGGTGCAACATCCGGAGGCACCGGCGGCGGAGATACGGCAGGTCAGGGATCCGGTGGCGGAATAACAGGCAGTGCGTCGGGCCTGCCCAATGCCAGCAGCGCTTCACCGGTGGCGGCCGTGGCGACTCTCACTATTCATGTCTTTCAGGACCTCAATAACGACGGCGTTCAGCAGACATTCGAGCCGGATGTACCGCGCGCGGAAGGCACTGTAACCTACGGAGCATCCAGCGATACGACGGTGGATGCGACAATTGTCACGAATGCCGCCGGTAAAGCCAGCATTATCACCATGCCCGTTTCGGTGTCGGCCTTCTATTCAGTCACGATGCATGCCGCCACCATCGGACAGGACTGGGTGACAGAGGCCGTGTCCGGGACCGCTGCCAAGTCCAGCAATAAAACGATTCTCATTCCCCTGCGTCTGCGCCTTCTCATCGGCACCTACGATCCGTGCATTCATCTAGAGGCACACGTCCTGCCAGACACGATCACAGACGCATCGGGCGCCGAGCGCATGCTGGCACTACTCACGCGCGACGACGGAGCCGCAATAACCGGCCTGACACGCACAAACATTCTGGCAACACGCGGGGAATTTCTCGCTCTTCTGCAGTCGCTTACGGTGTGCAAACCGTTATCCGACCCGGCACTTGCAGACAGTCTGTCTGACATGCGGCAGGGCACGTATCAGTCCGGCATTTTTTCCGATCTTCGGCCCACACGGATGAAATCCGATGCGGTGACACGGGCATTTTTTGAAGCATTTGCTCGCCATATTCCCGATACGCAGATCCCAAGTCCGCAAGGCAAGGTGGCAAATGCGGAGGGCACTCTGACCTGGGGCAATGCTGTTCACTGGATATACGCACTGGTGACGAACGGTACCGCTCCATCCACTCAGGTTCCAGACGACACGCAGCTTGCTGCCCTGCAGGCGGCAGGCGTGATTCCCTCATGGCTCACTGTTGCACAGTTCTCCAAAACAGTTCCGACCGCACAGGCTCTCAAAACAGCTCTTTTGGCCATGTACAGTGCCGGCTCCCTGGATCTCACACAGCCATCCGCAGCCGACGAGAGCCGCACGAGTGCTTTGCAGCCGTTCATAGAAAAGATGGGCCCGCTGCCGTTTATGACATCGGCAGCAAACCGCACCGTCCGGTCCACGCGGTTTTTCCCGGACAATGCCTTGTACGCCGCGTTTGCGCGTGTGGCGGCAACAGCATCAAACACCAAGGACGGCAGTCTCTACACGTTGGGTAATTTCACGGCGAACGGAGGGACGGTCTATACCGAAACACGCCATCCGGACGACCCTGTCCGTTACGCAGAATTCCTGCGTGCGGCCGCGCTGCTGCTGGGCAATCCGTCTCCGCAGTCACGCAATGACGCACTTGGACGGATCCAGCAGACAAACGGTCGCGGTGCCGGGGCATACACGCAGGTTGTCGGCTTTGTCATTGATATTTTCGGACTGCCGCGTTCTGCCGGACTGACGGTTGCCGGCCGTATCGCCGCAAGCGCCCAGACGGTCGGTACGGATTTGCTCAGCCTGTTTTCGTTCTCGGCAAGCGATATCCAGGAACACCAGACGCTGGTGGCCGCCTCCCCCGTCACGCGTGATCATTTTGCACGACTGATCGCATCGCTTGTCACGGTGAATTCCATCCGCAACAATACCCTCTCGGCATCGCTCGGCAATGAGCAGTCGAGTCAGATCTATCAAGCGGTGTTCGTGATGCTGACCGGAAAAAAGACCGCCGATTGGGGAAAGGATCTTCCTGCCGTCATGAATGCGCCGGTGACTTTTGGCGAGTATATCCGCATCATTGACGCTGTCACTCAACACGCTACCGCTCATACTTCCGGCATTCTGCCGCTGCTGTGGCTGACTGTCATTCGATAACCCGTTGATTTTTCATTACGATACCCGCATGCCATCCGTCATACGTGCTACCATATACCCGTGACCCAGCTGTTTATCGCCATCGGCATCCTCGCGCTGCTTGCCATCGGCACGCTGTGGCTGCTGAATTTCTTGAAGCATCACGAAGATCACAAACGTGAACGGGAGCTGGTTTTTCTCCAGATCCTCACGCCCAAGAAAGAGAGCAAGGAAGACAAGGAACAGGAATCCGAACAGTTTTCCACCGGCAAGGATTTCAAGGAAGTGCTCGGCATTATGGATCATCTGTATCAGACGCTGTCCTCGCTTTATGACGGAAGCATCGCCAGACACTGGAAGGGCAGTCCGTTCTTTTCGGTGGAGTACGCCTGTCTGGCCGGCGAGATTCTGATTTTCGTCGTGGTACCGCGGTCCGCCGTGGCTATCGTTGAAAAGCAGATCACCTCCTTCTACCCCGACGCTGTCATCGACCAGGTGGAAGATTACAACATCTTCACCAAAGAATCAGTCACTGCAAACACGTATCTGGTACCGACTAAATCTTACGTCTACCCGTTCAAAACGTATGCGCAGCTGAAAAGCGATCCGTTCAACGCCATTACCAACGCATTCAGCAAGCTGAAAAAGGAAGAAGGTGCCGCGGTGCAGCTGGTACTCAGGCCTGTTGCGTCCAACTGGCAGGGCAAGCTGCAGAAAGAGGCGCAGAACCTCATCAATCCGAAGCACAAAGAAACGTTTGAATGGTGGAATCCCCTGTTTTGGACAAAAGCCTTTATCGAACTGTTTTCCACCGGCGAGAAAACCGAGAAGCAGGGCGGTGAACGCGTGTCTCAGGCGGTGGAGGAGCTCAGCAAGGCGGTGGATGAAAAAGCCGGTTCGCCCGGTTTTACCTGCATGCTGCGCATCGTCGCGTCAGCTGAAAATTCGCCGCGCGCCCAGCTGATTCTCAATACGATTGTCGGGAGCTTCACGCAGTTCAACGATGTACGCGGCAACAGTTTTTCGCGGACGCGGTATCACAACAGCCAAAGGCTGTTGTCGGGCTTTATCCGCCGCTCGCCGGGCAAGACGTTCTGGCAAAAACTCCTCTGGAAAAAAATGCTCCTCGGCACAGCTGAGCTGGCCAGCTTCTTCCACTTTCCCAACATCAAATATAACAAGGTGCAGAATATCAAATGGCAGAATTTCAAAATCGCGCCGGCTCCCAAAAACATTCCCGAAAAAGGACTGTTTCTGGGATACAATACCGTTCGCGGCGAAAAGACGAAGGTCTACATGAATCCGGAGGATCGCTTCCGCCACTTCTACGTGATCGGTCAGACAGGAACCGGTAAATCATCGGTCATTCAGCTGATGGCCCGACAGGATTTTCATAATGGCAAAGGCATTTGTGTCGTGGATCCGCACGGATCATTGATTGAAGATCTGTTCCCCTACATTCCGCGCGAACGCGCCGACGATATCATTTACTTCAACCCGGCAGACACGCAGCGACCGCTTGGTCTGAACATGCTCGAAGGCAAGAACGAGGAGGAACGCGACTTGATCGCGCTCGATGCCATGAACATGATGGTAAAAATGTTCGGTGAGGAAATCTTCGGACCGCGTATTCAGGACTACTTCCGCAACGGCTGTCTGACACTGATGGCTGACGAAGAAGAAGGCGGCGCCATTACCGATCTGGTGCGTCTGTTCACCGATGACGAGTGGGGCAAATACAAAGTAAGCAAAGTGAAGAATCCGATCGTCAGATCTTTCTGGGACAAGCAGATGGCTCAAACCGGTCAGCGCGAGAAGCAGGAAATGATTCCGTACTTCGCCGCCAAATTCGGTCAGTTTACGACCAACACGCTCATCCGCAATATTGTCGGTCAGGTGAAGAGCTCCTTTGACTTCGGTGATGTGATGAACGGCAGCAAAATTCTGCTCATGAACCTGTCAAAAGGTCTGATTGGAGACGTAAACTCCAAGCTGCTTGGTATGATTATCGTTAACAAAATTCAGGTGGCCGCCATGCGCCGTCAGCGCGAAGAAGCGTCGACACGCAAAGACTTCTTCCTGTACATCGACGAATTCCAGAACTACGTGACCGACTCGATTGAATCCATTCTCTCCGAAGCGCGTAAGTACCGTTTGGGACTCGTGATCGCCCACCAGTATCTCGATCAGCTGGAAAAAGAGAGCAAGCTTGCCGGTGCGGTGAACTTAAAAGGAGCCGTCTTCGGAAACGTGGGAACCATGATGTTCTACAAAATCGGTCCGCAGGACGCTGAATTCTGTTCCAAGGAAATGGCGCCGGTCTTCTCGGAGTCCGATATGGTCAACCTCGATGCGTTTAAGGCCTGCATGAAACTGAGCATCAGCGGCCAGCCGTCGCGTCCGTTCTCCATCGAAATCCCTCGTCCGTGGCTGGATACCACCTATCCAAAAGACGCAGCAGCCATAGAAGCGTTCAAGCAGTTGAGCCGCTTAAAGTACGGCCGCGAGAAGGATTTCATCGACCGCGAAATCATTCGTCGTATCGGAGGATCGAGCATGTGATCGATAACTCCCAAATGCCAAATTTCCAACTCCCAATTTTCTTGGTTATTGGTAGTTGTTAGTTGGTAGTTGCTCCAGGCTTTATCTCATTCCTTGCGCTTCTATCTGACGAATAAATTCATCGATGCCAGGAAAATTAGCTTGCAATGATTTAACGATACGCGCTTCAAGTAATGCATCGGTCCAATCATTCTGTATGGCATACAGATGGGCTAATCGCATATGCGCGTCGGCAAAATTTTCGTTGATGTCGATCGTCTTTTTGTAGGCGATTTGCGCATTGTCATACTGTCCGCGTTCTTCATAGCTCAAACCCATATTGTAGTAGCTGTAGTAAAACTGCGGATCGATTTCCACAGCCTTTTCATACTGCTCTATCTCTTTGTCGTAGAGTTTTTGATCGGCGTACGCCGCCGCCAAATTATTATACGTTGCGACACGCTTGCTGAGATTAAAGCGATCCGAGCCGTTGCGCAGTGACTGCTCGTAGTAATCGATGGCGGCGGTTACATTGCCGCGATTGTATTGCATCAGCCCCATTTCACTGAGGGCCGTTGGATCGTGCGGATCAATCTGCAACGCTTTTTGCAGCAACTCCTTGGCCTTGGCATTATCGCCCTGCAGTTCGTACATCATGGCCAGCGGTGTGTAACTTTTTGCCATATCCGGTCGCAGCGCCAGCGCTTCAGAAAATTCTTTCATGGCCGCCTCTCTGTCGCCGAGTTTCAACTTACCATTGCCCAGAATACTGTGAGCCACCGCACTGGCAGGTGCCAACCGTACAGCGTAAGAAAAAAGTGACGTACTGTCGTGCCAGAGTAGTGATTGGGCCATGGTTAACAATCCGAGTGTCATACAAAGTACAACACCAACTTTACGGGAAAGGATTTGGAAGTGAGCGAAGCGATGAATGAATGAGCTGAACCCTGCAGCAAGCATCAGGAATAAGCCAATCGCACCAATGTACGCATACCGGTCGGAGGTAAGATAGAATTCGCCGGCCTTCGAGACATTGGTCATACTCGGCAGCATGCACAGCACAAAAAACCACCAGCCAAAAACATAGATTTTGCCTTGTTTGCGCACGTTCGGAAGAAGAGATGCGACACATATGCCCACAGTGATCAGCGCCGGAACCAGAAAGGCCGGTGTCCAGACAGCCAGCGGCCGCGGCAGAAGATACAGTACCGAAAAGTGAAACGGATAGACGATGCCACTTACAACAAACAGTAACGATCGAAGACCGATGATTCCGACGTCGACTATATTCAGTGATGAGATGATGCCGTGCTTTCCGTACCAAGCGATCCCAATAAAAAGAATGCTGATACACAAGAACGGCACTAGTTCAAGGATACGCTGTCGTAGGCCAACTGATCGATGGCGCAGCCAATCGATAAGAAGAAGGCACAGCGGCAAAAGAACGATCGATACCTTCGAGAGGAGCCCCAGAACAAAGAGCGATAGCGCGAATACATACGCCAATTTGCTACTGGATTTGCAGTAGCGAAGATAGGCGCAGAGAGAACCCAGAAAGAAAAAAGTCGACAGCACGTCTTTGCGAGCAGCCACCCACGAAACCGCTTCTACCTGCAGCGGGTGCAATGCAAACAGTGCGGCAACAATCAATGCTTCACGTTTTTTGCCTGTGAGCATAACGATAAAAAAGGCGACCAGTGCCGTCGATCCAATATGCAGGAGCAGGCTGTCCAAGTGGTACAACCAAGCCTGTTGTCCCACGAGTGCATATTCGATCATGTAGGTGATGAATGTCAGCGGTATATACAGCTCAGGATCGTACGAGGTAAATGCCTGATGCACCGAATGAACGGTGAACTGATGCACTATCGGATTTTCGCCAATCAGCAAAATGTCATCGAAATCGACAAACTGATTGCCAAGCGATGGCAAATAGACGATGAACACACAGCACAAAAGAATGAGCAGAGTACGCAAGAATGCATCACGTTTCCAATGCAAAGCGATCGATTGCAGGACATTCTTCATGCCTGAAACTATATACTCATTTTCCGCCTGCGACCGGAACGATTAACGGACCAGTGTTGCAAACTGCAGAAAACGCTGCGAGATGCTATCAGGCGGCCAGCAGGTATAGAGGATCAGTTTTTCGCCGCTGCCATCCGGCTGATACTCCTTCGTGTCCTTGGCGGAAACCGTTTTATGACCGCTGATGGCATAGGTATACAGGCGGCCGTTATAGGTGACATAGACCATATCACCGTTTTTGAGCTTGTTGATCGAACGGAAAATTTTCGTATAAGACGATGTATCCCACGGATAACCGCTACTATGACCATACACGAGAATCTTGCCGTTCTGACCCGGATAATTGAACAGATGCCCGACACCCGCAGTAAGAGGGGCTAACACACCCTTGGCCGTGTACGGGTCTTTAGGCGTTGTGATGGTGAGGTCGGTAATACCAAGGGACGGTATGGTGATGGCAAACGGCTTTTTCGAAAGATACTGCTGACTGTCGGCCGCCAGAGCACTCGGGATCTGGGCGAACGGCCCTGCGGGCGACTGCATGGCCAGCTGCGTGCCGGTTGGCAGACCTGTGGCGGATTGACCCAAAGGCTCTGGCCCGCTGAACGCCACCAGACGCTTCAGCGCCACTTCGCGCATGCGATAGAGAATATCGAAAAACTGTCCACGATGTATAGTTTGTGCGACAGCCAGAGTTTGGCCGCGCATCAGCAGATTTTTATTGATAGCCACGTTCACGTACGGGGTAAACCACTGCCCCGGCCTGTTGTTGATGGTAGGAGCGTACACAACACTTCCCGGAGCACTGTCGGAAGCCATGGCGCGCACAATCATGCTGATTGACTCGCCCGTGCTCACAAGATCATCGGGCCGGAATGTGCCGTCGCTGTAACCGGTAATAATATGATGCTTGAACGCGACCTCCACATAGGGCGTATACCAGGCAGACGGATCGATGTCCGAAAACAGCGCAAGCGGTGAAGGGTGAGCGATAAACCAGTTCAACTCTGTCTTGAAGGCTGGATTTGCTTCAATAATCATTTTTACGGCCTCCGCACGACGAACATAATAATACGGACGCAATGTGCCGTCGGAATAGCCGGACACAACTCCTGCCTGAGCAAGAGCCACTGCACTTGCCTCAAACGGCGTGCCCTGCACATCAGCATACGAGACGCCGGCAGCCGAAACACTCGGACTTGTCGCAACGGTGCCAATAATCAGAAGGGTTGCGATAAGGTTCTTCATAAGGAATTTTTATTATAATCATAATTATATTTTTGTCAATATTATCAGCATTAAATCTCAGATTCAAAAGACGTAAATATCACTGTTTTAATACATTAACACAATAGATTATTTTGAATGTCATGCTACAATCAATTTATGATGAAATACATGCGTAATTCGTGATTCGTACTTCGTACTTCGCTCCCTCATGTCTCTTAAAATCGGTATCGTCGGCCTCCCAAACGTCGGTAAGTCCACTCTTTTTAATGCTCTTACCCGAAGCCAGGGCGCTCAGGCAGCTAACTATCCGTTCTGTACAATCGATCCAAACGTTGGCGTCGTCGAAGTGCCGGATCCACGCCTGGATAAACTGACAGAACTTGCAAAGCCTCAAAAAACCATCCCAACCATTGTGGAATTTGTCGACATTGCAGGACTTGTACGAGGAGCCAGTAAAGGCGAAGGTCGGGGAAATGACTTTTTAAGCAGTATTCGCGAAATGGACGCCATTTGTCATGTTGTACGCATTTTTAAGGGGGATGACATTATTCACGTCGAAGGCTCTGTCGACCCAAAGCGTGACAGAGAAACAATCGAGACCGAGCTTGCCATCGCGGATCTGGATAAAGTAAATAAGAAGATTGATAAAATTTCGGGTGGAGCAAAGTCCGGCAATAAGGAACTGCAGAAAGAGCTCGATGTTCTCCTCAAATTACAAGCTGCTTTAGATGCGGGTAAAATGGCATCAACTGTTGTCCTGGATAAGGATGAAATGCCTTATGCTAGGGCTCTTATGATCCTTACAATCAAGCCTATTTTATATGCCTTGAACGTGTCGGAACAGGAAATTGGCAAAATTTCCCTGGCAGATGCCAAGAAACAGGCAGGTTTAGACACCCGCGATATTGCTATTATCGTATCCGCAAGACTCGAGGAAGAGCTAATCGCATTGAGCCCTGAAGAAGGCCAAGAAATGCTCTCTTCTCTGGGAGTAAGATCCTCTGGCTTAGACCAGCTCATTCGTAGCGCATACCAGCTTCTTGGACTGCAAACATACTTTACCGTCGGCGAAAAAGAGGTGCGAGCATGGACCGTAAAGAAAGGAGCAACAGCGCCACAGGCAGCTGGAGTGATCCATACCGACTTCGAGAAAGGCTTTATTCGTGCAGAAACCATTGGTTACGACGACTTTGTGGCTGCCGGTAGTGAAGCCAAGGCAAAAGAGGCTGGCAAGCTACGCGTAGAAGGCAAAGAGTATATTGTGCAGGACGGCGATGTACTGCACTTTAGGTTCAATGTTTAAGAAAATGTAAAATTGACAATTGACAATGTATAATGAAATATCGCTTTAATTATAAGTTGTCAATTATACATTATTCATTCTCCGTATGCCCTTCATTGCCCGCGAAGAACCTTTCATCTGCGAAAACTGTAAAAAACCTGTGGAGCCCTTATTGAAGGGAACTTACAGGGATCACTGTCCGTATTGTTTATACGGAAAGCATGTAGATGATAGAGGTCCGGGCGACAGGGCAAGTACCTGTAAAGGCCTCTTAAAACCTATTGGAATTGACCAGGATACTAAGCGCGGTTTCATGATTCTGTATGAATGCATGAAATGCCAAAAATCCTCTAAGAATAGGGCTGCGCATGATGATAGAATTATTGAATTTAGTGCGGGATTGTAGAATAATATTTGCATTATTTATATAAATATTGTATAATATAACATATGAATACCAATAAACTTTTTGAGCAACAGCCCCTTGCTAGCCTAGAAGATCAGCCTATTGTCGATTCTCGCGATGCTCGTGCAAGAAATGTACGAAAAATTTCGGGCAACATTCAAAAAATTCTTGGCTACGACCCTACAAAACATACACGTCAGCAAGCAATTGAAGGTGAATTGTTTACAGGTGACGGCTTGTTGCATCTTCATTCCACAAAAGAGGGGGATATCAATATTGCAGATGAGCTCATGAGTGAAGCCACCGATTTAGAAGTTGCTTTAGATGAATATCCTCACCAGGGCGAAATTCCTAAGTATCTTCGCTATGTGAGCGAGGCACGCCAGGCTGCCCATGATATTTTGAATGCTCCCGTCGAAGCAAATCATAAAGAAAGATCTATGGGATCTTTTGGCGGCCCCTCAAAAAAGCGAAGGCATGCCTAAGTATTAGTTCATCTTTCTTGCAAACGCAAGCAATCGCCTTATTTCTGCCGCTTCAAATGCATCTAATATAAGCTCTGTACACTCTCGTATCTCTGTACGAATGTCCTCTAGCCGAATGATTGTTTCCGGCACATCTATACCTTCCTTTACATCGCCTTGAAAACGTTTCAGTATTTCATGGCGCAGGGCCAGGTTTCCAAGCAGTTGCACAAGTCGTAGTCGAAATGGCAGTGTCTCTTCGCCATAATGGAAAAAGGACGGTAGATTTATGCCTCGAAGCATGTTTGGCGCCGGCTGTTGATGGATTACAAGAGTGGACTGATATCGAACGTCCAGCTCTACCACTCCGGTATCTAATTCAGTGAGCGCTACTTCGACCAGCAAGCCTGTTTTATCTGCAATGAAATTTGCGCATTGCTGATCTGTGTAACGTGTCATAGTAAGTTATACTAACACTTTTAGCCTTCCTGGCAATGCAGCAAAGAAGCCGGAGTATCCCGGCTTCCTTGATTCTAGCTTCAAATTTCTTCCTTGCCGGCCAGAGCTCCGCAGAGCGTAGGCTGGTCACGAACATCCACTCGTTGCACCACAGTCCAAACATACTTCACACGATCCATTGCGCTTCATTTTGGTGGATCCACAGCCAGAGCAGACGGAGCCGGTAAAGCCTTGAAGCTTGGCAGCTTCAAGATCGTCCATAATTGTTTCGGCTGCTTTTTCAACACTTGGACTCGTCATATCGATGGCAACGGTACCTTCGTCAACGACAGGGAGGCGCATAGCAAAGGCATCTTTACTCTTGGTGCCCGTCTTGTACGAGCGATCGATGAGATCCGGATTGTGGTAACGCTTGGCTTTCTCTTTGGTTAGGAACTTGAGAGCGAGCCAGCGACCCAGGTAGTCCATGATGGATTTGACCATTGGAATTTCCTTGTTGGAAGTCATACCCATAGGTTCGAAACGTGTGTTCACAAGCTTTTCGCAGAGAACATCCAGTGGCACGCCGTACTGCAGGTTCATAGAAAGCGACAGGGCAAGGGTATCCATGACACCGGAGAGAGTGGATCCTTCCTTGCTCATCTTGATGAAGATTTCGCCTGGCTGGCCGTCTTCGTACAGCCCGACGTGCACGTAGGCTTCGTGGCCGGCAACAGCGAGCTTGTGAGTGATACTCATGCGCTCGTCGGCAAGTTTCTTGCGGCGTGGCACTTCTTTGATGACGATCTTCTCGATGATCTGCGGTTCGGCCTTTTCTTCTTTGTCATCGGACTTGTTGCTCAGTGCCTGGCTCATCTTAGAGCCATCGCGGTAGAGCGCATTAGCTTTGACGCCAAGCTTCCAGGACAGGCTGTAGGCCTGCTTGAAGTCTTCGATCGTTGCCTCATTTGGCAGGTTGATGGTCTTGGAGATAGCACCGGAAATGAACGGCTGAGCCGCTGCCATCATACGAATGTGACCTTCGGCGTGAATGTAGCGCTTGCCGATCTTGCCACAGCGGTTGGCACAGTCGAACACAGGGAGATGTTCAGCTTTGAGGTGTGGAGCGCCTTCGACCGTCATGTGGCCGCAGATGTGGACATTCGCTTCCTCGATTTGGGCGGCGCTAAAGCCAAGACCCTTGAGAATATTGAAGCTCATATCGGCAATCTGCTCTGGGCTAAAGCCGAGCTTCTTCATAGTCTCTTCACCGAGTGTCCACTTGTTGAACGCAAAGCTGATTTCAAAGACTGATGGCAGATTCTTTTCGATGTTCGCGATATCGCTGTCGGTAAAGCCTTTGGCCTTGAGGCTCTGGCGATTGATATGTGGAGCACCTTCGAGTGAGAGCGTGCCCATGACGTAGCGCATAATGTCATCGACTTGATCATCGGCGTAGCCGAGGGCATGCAGTGCTGGTTTAACCGACTGGTTGGCAATCTTCATGTAGCCGCCACCAGCGAGCTTTTTGAATTTGACAATCGCGAAGTCCGGCTCGATACCGGTTGTGTCGCAGTCCATGAGGAGACCAATCGTGCCTGTTGGCGCGATAACCGTTGTCTGGGCATTGCGGTATCCGTGCTTTTCGCCAAGTTCGAGCGCTCTGTCCCACGATTCCTTGGCAGCCTTGAGCAAGTACGATGGCGTCGTTTTCTGATCTATACCGACCGGCTTGATGCTCAATCCTTCATAATCATTGTCTGCCGCATGGTAGGCGGCACGACGGTGGTTGCGGATGACGCGGAGCATATCCTCTTTGTTGCGAGCGTAACCCGGGAATGTACCCAGCTGCTCAGCCATTTCAGCCGATGTAGCGTAGCTGTCGCCAGTTAACACAGCGGTGATGGATCCACAGATGGCACGGCCCATTTCGCTGTCGTACGGGATACCCATACGCATCAGCATGGCACCAAGGTTGGCATAGCCAAGACCGAGTGTGCGGTAGCGATAGCTGAGCTCGGCAATCTCTTTGCTTGGGAACTGAGCCATGAGCACGGAGATCTCCAGAACGATCGTCCACAGACGTACAGCGTGCTTGAAGCCATCGACATCGAAGGCCTCGATGCCGCGGAAGAGCGACTCTTCGTTATTGATGAACTTGAGCAAGTTGACCGATGCCAGGTTACAGGCAGTGTTGTCGAGGAACATGTACTCGCTGCATGGGTTTGATGCATTGATGCGACCGTCTTTCGGACAGGTGTGCCATTCGTTGATACTCGTGTCGTACTGAACGCCCGGATCTGCGCAAGCCCATGCGGCGTAACAGACTTCGTCCCACAGCTTGCGTGCCTTGAATGTCTTACATGGATTTGGAAGCCTGTCTTCTTCCTGAGCCTTGCGCAGCTCGGTGCGCCAGTACAGATTCCAGTCCTCATCGCGCTCAACAGCCTCCAGAAACGCCTGAGACGCACGGATGGAGTTGTTGGAATTCTGACCCGAAACCGTTGCGTAGGCTTCGCCGTTAAAGTCGGCATCGTAACCAGCTTTGACGAGTGCTGCGACTTTTTTCTCTTCGTTGACCTTCCAGTTCACGAATTCAAAAATATCCGGATGATCACAGTCCAGACAGACCATTTTAGCCGCCCTGCGTGTGGTTCCACCGGATTTTATAGCTCCTGCTGCGCGGTCGCCGACTTTCAGGAAGCTCATAAGACCGGACGTGTTGCCACCACCCGAAAGAGGTTCGCCAGCTCCACGGAGCTTGCTGAAGTTTGTGCCTGTACCAGAACCGTATTTAAAGAGACGAGCCTCACGGACCCAGAGGTCCATAATGCCGCCTTCGTTGACCATATCGTCTTCCACGCTCTGAATGAAACAGGCGTGTGGCTGAGGGTGTGTGTAGGCATCTTCGGACTGACGGATCTCGCCTGTGACCGGATCTGCGTAATAGTGGCCCTGCGGCTTGCCAGTGATGCCATACGCGTAATTGAGTCCGGTGTTAAACCACTGCGGACTGTTTGGCGCGACCATCTGGTGAATGAGCATGTAGGAAAGCTCGTCCTCGAACGCCTGCGCATCCTGCTTTGTCGCAAAGTAACCGTGTGTTTCACCCCAGAAACGCCAGCAACCGGCAAGACGAGACACCAGCTGACGAGCAGACTTTTCTGGTCCGGTGATCACATTTCCCTCAGCATCTTTCATCACATTCCCCTGCGCGTCGTACTGCGGCACGCCTGCTTTGCGGAAGTACTTGGACACAACGATGTCCGTTGCAACCTGGCTCCAGGCAGCTGGCACTTCGGCATCTTTCATTTCGAATACGACCGAACCGTCTTTATTGGAAATACGGCTGACACGCTTTTCGTACTTCACTTCATCCAATGGATTGCTGCCGGGGTTCGTAAAACGACGGGCAATGGTAAGACCTTTGCCGGCACCTTTTGGCATAATATCGGCCGCCTTTTTGGCAGCCACTTTTTTCTTTCCTTTGTCTGCAGTCGACTCGGAAATTTTGCTCAGCTCATCGAGCGGAACAAACTGGGATTTTGGGACGGAAGACACGTTCGGGTTCATGGGAAAGGAAAGGGAAGAAACACAATATGTTGTATGTTAGTATTCGTCGGACCACAACATCTGCACATTTTACGCATCCGCGACCCGGTTACAAGTACATTCTCCCTTACATGTTTTTACGGATGAAAATTATTCTTTTTAGGCTGTGGGAAGCGGTACCGTACAGGAATGCATGGCTCAAAAAAATACCATATCAACATGTTTGTGGAGGGAGGGCGAATAGAAATTCTAGGGAGGTATTGTAGGTGCGGTATGTATAGTAAGTAAGGCAGGTTATTTTTGTTTTTTATAAGCCAAAATTACGGCTTCATGGTGAGCGCAGCCCGCCCGGATGAATCCGTTCGAAAGGGTCGAACCATGACGCTGGGGGAAAACCGCCGCCACTCTTCGACTGCGCTCAGAGTGACACTCCTACCTTACCTACCAGACCTACAATACATACCTTACTTCCCAACCAACGTAATCTGCTCATCCACAAGTCCCCGACTCTTAAAAATCTCCCACGTCTTCCGTCCGCCTTCAACTAAGATACTTGTGATGCCTTTGTAGTCGCCATTTGGAGTGAGCAACTGATCGAACAGTGCCTGCATATCAAATGAATCATCGATCATCGGAATCGGCCATACTTTTACGCCTCGATCGATGAGTTGCTGATGCTTCGCATCTTCTGATGCAATCGCCTGCGGACTTGTGATGATAATTGCGCCATCTGCAAGTGGCGAAGTGACAACTTTGCAGTCGAGCGGGATGCGCAGCTTTGCATCGAGAATAATCCTCCACAGCATGGGTGGATTATCGACATGTCTGATGGTGAGCGATGGATTGTCGCAGAGCACCGTGCCAATTCCAACGAGAATGGCATCATGTGTGGCTCGCAGGTTTTTGTGCGACCATTTATTTTGCTCGTCACTGGTAATCGACATCGGACTGCCGTCGTCATGTGCAATTTTTCCGTCTACCGTCTGCGCTTTCTTGAGCGTGATAAATGGACGGTTTTTGCTACGAACCGAGAGGAATCCCCTGTTCAACCGAGCGCACTGCTCAGGCAAAATCGGTCCAATCACATTCACTCCTTTTTCTTTCAACAACCCCAACCCCTGACCCCTGACCCTCACATCGGGATCAGACAATCCATACACCACCGTCTTCACTCCCCTTTCCACAATGATATCCGTACACGGCGGTGTTTTGCCATGGTGACAACACGGCTCCAAATTGACGTAGAGAATGTCATCCAGCTCAATCAATCCCGTAAAATTCTCAAGAAGCATCCGCTCTGCATGCGGCTTGCCAAAGCCATCGTGCCAGCCTTCGGCGATGATCTTATTATCTCGAACTAACACTGATCCGACCAACGCGCCATTACCCACTTTTCCGCGTCCGTTTGCGGCAAGTTCGATGCACCGGCGCATGAAAGGAATGTGGAGATCCATATTTATATAATACTTTTTTACATCAGAAAAACCAGCCTGAGACAATCTCAGACTGGAAGAAAACATCTATTTACTGAAATAAGATTACTCATTAATAGATACAAGCAAATGGCTTTTGACTGCGTTTTTATCGATATATGATTCTGTAGGAATTGCTAGAATTCCATCTGCTCCAGCTTTTAAAAGCTGATAGTTAACTGCTGACTTCTGCTCCTCAGGAATAGCAATTGCATAGGAAGAAAATCCATTTCCTAGATCTACAATTGTTGGACTCTGCACACCTTTAAATAAAGGATTATTTTTTAAAGATTCCAATTTATCATTTGGCACATCTGCATTGATCATTATAGTTTTTACCGACAGTATGGAGCCTAAGGTATTAACTGCAATCTCCCGCAGTTTTTCTCTTACATCGCCTCTGCTCCATTGTATTCTATTAGCAATAAGTAGCCCCTGACTCTGAAAAACAACGCCTTCTAATTCGCGTAATTTATTTTCATCGCGGGACTTTCCAGTATCTACAACATCTACCAGAGCATCAATTCTTCCGATTTTTAAATACGCTTCTCCTGATCCTGTAGCCATTCTTATTTCAACTTGCTGAGGATCAATCCCATTTGCAATCAGCCATTCTTGAGTAATTTTAGGAGCTTGCGTGCCGATGATTTTGCCAATTAGATCTGATGGCTTTCGTATAGAACTTTCTTCTTTTACCAAGCACTTCCAATCTACTTTAGATTTTCCTCCATTTGAGAGCGGTATAATCGCAATTGGAATAATACTGCTATCTACGCCTGCCTCTTTTACTAAATCTTGACCAGCGAAACCAGCATGTAACCATTCACTTTCTGTCCGAGGTGTTTCAGCAACTAGCGTCGGTATTTCATTTGCTCTAAATGGTAAAACATCAACATTTTCATAATTACCTGTCCCTTGGCTTTTGTAATAACGTTGTGATATTTTTCTAGTTTTAAGCCCGCCATTTTGCAACATTAAAGCGATATACTCATTTCTACTTGGAACACAAATACGAACAGTCGGATCTTGCTGCTCAAACTTTGACTGATTTTCGATACTGCTAGTAGGTGTTTTGATACTCATTTGCTAATAATGGTAAATATAATAAAACAACCAAATTGTATCAACTCACTAATACTGTGTCAACGTGTTATCACAAAATATAATGGCTTATATAAGCCACTTTAAATTAAATGAACTGACATTAGTCCTTTTTCCCCAAATATTTCTGTAAAACGGCATCCGGACGATTGTTCCCGGTTTTAGGATCTGATTTCTCTGATGTTTCGGCCATCGATCCTTCCATTTTTTCGAGTGTGGTGTGAACGGTTCTGTGGTGCCTATGAGCATTCAAAATCTTCCTATAGCCACCTTCGCCGTTTTCGATAAATTTGGCAACGCGTGTCACAGTCGTGGTACTGGCACCAGTCTTGGCGGCAACATCGCGGTAGCTCATACCGGTTACGAGTAATTTGGCGACTTCCAGGCGCTCACTCCAGGCCTGCAGCTCGCTGAGCGTGCCGATATCGCGCAGGAAATTCGACATGTCCCCTTCCGTTTTACAGGCAATAAGTGCCGAAACCAGGGATTTAAACCATGGTTCGCGCTGGTAACTATCGTCGGTGAAGCGGCGTTTGCCCATATGATGAGAATAAAGAATGCGGAATTCAGTATGCAGAATAATATTAGGTAACTATCCCTTGACGGCTAGTAAATGAAAGCGTAACATGTAGATAATTCCTCTACAGTATGCGCTATTCCATCCTCGAATTCCACCGCCAGTATCCAGACAACAATGCGTGTCTGGCAAAACTGTTCGCTGATCGCTTCCACAAGCCGAAGTGCGAAGTGTGCGGAAGGGTAGACCAATACCACAAGCATCCAACCCGCCCTTGCTACACCTGCAACTGTGGCAAGTCTCATATCTTCCCAAAGCAGGGTACGATCTTTGAGAAGTCGTCTACCGACCTCGTGAAGTGGTTCTTCGCTATGTATCTCTTTGCTCAGTCAAAGAACGGCATAGCCGCAAAGGAGATCGAGAGAGCTTGCGACGTGACCTACAAAACAGCATGGAGAATGGCCACAGAGATCCGCAAGATGATGTTCGATTTCCCACACGATCAGTCGGGTAGCGTCGAGGCTGACGAAACCTACATAGGCGGCAAGCGAAAGGGACGCCGTGGCAGAGGGGCAGCGGGCAAGACCATCGTCTTTGGAACGCTCCAGCGCGAAGGCAAGTTGAATACGGTCATCGTACCGAACGTGAAGGCCGCAACGCTCCAGCCGCACATTCAGGACAACATTGCCAAGGGGACGAAGCTGATTACCGACGAGCTACGAAGCTACCGCAAGATTGCACAAATCATGGACTTGGAACACAACACCGTCGAACATGGCGCTGGCCAGTATGCAAAGCCAGACGGCACGCATACAAACTCCATCGAAGGATTCTGGAGCCAGTTAAAGCGTTCGATTCACGGCACCTATCACGTTGTCTCGCCTAAGTACCTTTCCTCTTACGTTTCCGAATTTGCTTGGCGGTATAACCATCGTTTGGACGAGAGTCCTTTGTTTGATGCTCTACTGGGTCGGGTAAGCCTTCCGCACGTGTGAGCAGTAAATCGAATCTCTCTTTTGCGTCGGGACGTTCATGCATGAATTAAGGGTACACTATGCATTGACGTGATGCGAGCCGGTTCTGTATAATA
>CALMES010000084.1 GCA_937863435.1 uncultured Candidatus Peregrinibacteria bacterium | reverse complement strand
AATAGTTTTTTCATCTTAATTTATTTTTTCTCTTTAAACACTTTCTGTTAACGTAGTTTTCTATTTTTTGACTATGAATCAATACGCCTATGACACCTGCTATAACAAGAACGAATATGGCGTAGGTCATTTCAATCATATTAGAACCAAGTTGTTTTTTCAGCCTCAATCAGCAATCTATTTTTTCTCCTGTTTAGCATTTGCTTCTCCGTTTGGTTGTTTTGAATCTGTAAGTCTTTGCCGGATACCTGCCCGTTTATATTATTAAGCTCGTTAACGATCATTAAGCTGTCCATAATGGTGCTGTCGATACGAATCACTTTGTAGATTTTTATTTTATATAAATTTCCGTTTGTGTATAAAAAACGTGTGGTATCTATATTCGTATTCACGTTTTGCGCATTGCAAAAAGTTGCTAAGAATAAGGCTGTGATTAAAAGTATTTTTTTCATTGTTTTATTTTTTTTTTAATTAATTCTTGACTTGAAACCCCCAATACCGCGTTTGATCCCATACCGGAGTGTCGGCTGTAGAGGTTGCCAATTTTACTGTGAATCCTGTAGTAGTCTCCTCGACGTATATAGGTGTTAATGCTGCCGCTCTGTTTCTCGGACAAACCGATACCGTTCCAGCCCTATGAAGTGCGCGTTCGTAGGTAATTACAAACAGAACAGCATCATCTACTGGTGATATGCTACTGGTATATTCCACTTTAACACTTAAATCTGTGCTTCCACTCGTAACCGCGTATGTGGGCGTACCGACACCGCCACTTATGGTGGGCGTTCCCCATCCAGCCAGAGCTACGCTCCATCCATCTGCGCCTACGGCTTCTAACAACTCACCGCTTCCATGAAAATTTATAGCTCCTGATGTTATCGAACGCAACGTTCCGGTTGCGGGGTTAATTATCATAGAAGGCGTTACAGAGCTGGTGGCGGCTGCTAAGTGTAATTTTGCGGATGGAGACGAAACGCCCATTCCTACTAACCCCTCTACAATTAATCCATTCGTTGGTGCTGCTGTTGTGCCTGAATAGGCAGCTCCTATTGCTACACCTCCTTCTACGTCTAATTGAGACGCGGGCGATGTAGTCCCTATACCTAATCGGCCAGATGCATCAAGCCTCATCTTTTCAAGAGTACTTGGGCCTGTTGACCATTTTATCACAG
>CALMES010000083.1 GCA_937863435.1 uncultured Candidatus Peregrinibacteria bacterium | reverse complement strand
CAAAAAAAGCACTAGATTCTGGCAACGATGCAATGATGATTGTGTTTTATAACACAAGGCTGGCTAGAACATGGAAGCGCACAGTTCAGGCCGTCAGTTTTGAAGCACTAAAAGAACGCGCAGAGGATTTTAAGCTTCGTATTGCGCCATATGATGTTCTGTTAATCACTGCTGGCGTTGATACCCAAGACAATCGGCTAGCCGTTCATATTGTCGGATGGGGTGAAAATTTAAAGGCTATTCCGCTTGATTACGTTGAATTGCATGGCGACCCGGCAGAAAGTGCTGTGTGGGATCAATTAACCGAGCTACTTAATACCGGCATACTCCATGAATCTGGCCATGAGTTGCCGGTACTGGCGACACTAATCGACATCGGCGGGCATCGCGGCGAGGCAGTAAAGAATTTTGTTAGATCAAAGCGCATTCGCTGCGCAATAGCCGGATTCGGAGCGACAAAGATCGACGCGCAGCCACTCAGCAAGGGCAGCTTGCAGGATGTGAACTGGAAAGGCGTTTACGACAAGAAAGGCGTGACAATCCATTCTGTCGGTACGGTGGCAATCAAGCATGTTTTATTTGGAAGGCTTGCAAAAGACGCTGGCAAAGAACCTGATGAAAGAATGATCAGGTTCAGCAATCAATTCGATGATGGTTACTTTGCTGGGATCATGTCTGAAGCGTATGACAGCAAGACAAAACGCTACGTTAAAAAGCCAGGGGTACGCAACGAACCTCTTGACACGCTGGTTTACGCATACGCTGCGCTGCATCATTCAGCGATACGGGCGCACCGGTACACTGAAAAAGATTGGGCGAATTTGAGAATCAATGCGGCGAAAAAGTTTGTTTCGCCTGGAAAAATATCTTTAACCAATTGGGCGCGCAAATGACCGATAAAAAGGACATCGTCGACGATATTTTTAGCAGAGTCAAAAAAATCCTTGGGAATTACTTAAATGGGCAAATTGTCATCCAATTAGAGCAAGAAGAGGGAAGAATCCGTCAGGATTGGGGCGGTACGGAGCCTTATATATCGAAGAAACGTGAGCGCGAAAAGAGAAAAGCGCAAGCAATGGAAGAATTGAAACGTTGCGGCAGCGTTAAAGACGTGTCAAAAAAGACCGGAATTTCTATGACAGTGCTCTATGAAACATTAAGAAAGCGAAAAAAAACGGCTTTACCCTAAAACCCGCATAGCAAAACCGTTATTTTCCCTTGAATTATGGGGGAAGTATGGCCGGAATTACTCTCACTCAAGCTGAAACACAGCTTGCAGCATACATAGCAGCAGAAACAAAAGTTTTATCAGGTCAGGCCTATGAAATAAACGGTAGGCGCATGACCCGCGCAAATCTGGCAGAAATTCATCAAGGCATGGACTATTGGGATAAGAAAGTTAAAGAACTTTCAGCCAATAGCCAAGGTAGAGGCCGCGCAGTCAATCTTTCCGCACGGTGGTGATCGTGGAAAAGCCGAAACTAAACATTATTGATCGGGCAATAGGTTTTTTCTCGCCAAAAATAGCAGTAGAAAGACTTAAATATCGTTCAGCTCTTGCGCTTGCCGGAAGTTACAACGGCGGATCGCTGCGCAGACAGTCGTTAAGTAACTGGAATCCATATGCGGGCGATGCAAATTCAGACATAGTTTACGACTTGCCTACTTTGCGCGCGCGTTCGCGTGATTTAGCAAAAAATTCGCCGATTGGAACGGCAGCAATAAACACCAGAGTATCCAATGATATTGGAACAGGGCTTTCGTTTCAGTCTAATCCTGATTCTGAGCTTTTGGGGTGGAGCGAAGAATATACCGCTACTTGGAAAAAAAACACAGAAGCAGAGTTTTTATTATGGGCGTTAAGTTTAGATAGTGATTCTGCGAGAAGTTGTAATTTTTTTGGCAATCAGGCGCTCGCAAGAAGATCGATGCTTGAATCCGGAGACGTCATTGCAATTACTCCGGCAATTAAGCGCAATTCCCCTTATTCGCTTACTGTGCAGCTTATAGAGTCTGACCGGTTATCTAACAAAGACAGGGCGGCTGATTCTGCAACTCTTATATCTGGAATAACGATTGATAGCAATGGCGCTCCTGTTCGCTACTCAATTTCAAACAAACATCCAGGCGCAATTCAGCAAGCCGGGATGCAATGGTCAGAGATTGATGCGTACGGCAAGAACGGGCGCAGAAACGTTATTCATTTGTTCGAGAAAAAACGGCCAGGACAGGTGCGCGGAGTTCCGTATCTTGCTCCTGTAATTGAGCATTTGAAGCAGCTTGCTAGGTATTCTGAAGCGGAATTGCAAGCGGCTGTCGTTTCTGCGGCATTGGCGATATTCGTCAAAATGGATGCCGAAGCGTTCCAGACGCTTTTTAACGATCCAAGCCAGGCAGAAAACTCTCAGACATTCGTGAATCGTGCTATGTCGTGGGATGGATCGGTAAGTACCGATCTTGATGGGCACGGCAAAGCAATCAATTTACTGCCCGGTGAAGATATATCAGCGCCAGCGCTTGGACGACCTAACGTAAATTTTGATCCGTTTTTTATGGCCATGCTCACACAGATAGGTCCTGCATTAGATATTCCAAAAGAAGTTTTAATAAAAAGTTTTTCCAACAGCTACTCTGCAAGCAGGGCTTCATTGCTCGATTTTTTTAGAGTTACCCGCATAAGTCGTGATTTTATGGCCACATATTTTTGCGAGCCGATAAAAGAGCTTTGGTTTGAAGAGGCGGTTTCTTTAGGCCGCATATCTGCCCCTGGTTTTTTCTCTGATCCAAGAATCAGGCAGGCTTATACACGTTGCCAGTGGATTGGTGATAGCCCCGGCAGCATTGATCCGGAAAAAGAAGCAAACGCTGCAGTGATCCGCATGGATAATGGAATCACTACGCTCGAAACTGAGACGATTGCGTTTAATGGTGGCGATTGGGAGGCGAATCATCGTCAGAGAGCAAAAGAGGTTGCGATGAGAAAACAAGATGGACTTGTTGTAGAAAAACAGCCGATGCAAACAGCGCCGCAGCAATCGTAAATATTACGCCTTTCCCCTAAAACCCGCGCAAACAAGCAAATAATATGCCGTCAATCATAAAAGGTTGATGAATGCACATTACCGACGTAATCACAGCACCTTGGGCGATTTTGCCGGAAAAACTGCTCGAAATTCAGGCGGTATATACTGCGCACGTTCGCTGCGAAAAGATTGACATTGCGGCAATCGAAGCGCGCCTCGGTAGACCGCTGGTTAATGATCAGCAAGGCTACCAAAACGTTGGCGGTGTCGCTGTAATTCCTGTGTCTGGTGTCATCGGAAAAAAGATGAACATGATGACGCAAATCAGTGGCGGCGCATCGACTCAACTCATAGAGCGCGACATAAAGGCCGCTCTATCTGATTCTGAAGTTAATTCAATCCTGCTGCATATCGATTCACCCGGCGGAACGGTAGATGGAACGCAAAACCTTTCTGACGTGATCAAGGCTGCTGGTGAAATAAAGCCGGTGGTTTCATTCGCTGACGGAACTATGGCAAGTGCAGCTTATTGGATTGGATCTGCTGCGGATGCAATTGTGTCCTCTTCTGATACCACACAGATCGGCTCTATAGGCGTAGTCGCTACGCATACAGACGTATCGAAAGCGCAAGAGCAGGAAGGTGTAAAAACAACCGAGATCAGCGCAGGCAAGTACAAAAGAATATCAAGTCAGTTTGCGCCTTTGACCAAAGAAGGCAAAGCGTACATGCAAGAGCAAGTTGATCAGCTCTATACTATTTTTGTCGATGCCGTGGCAGCAAATCGCGGAGTTGATCCTGAAACAGTTCTGGAAGATATGGCCGATGGCCGTGTTTTTCTCAGCAAAGACGCTATGCAGCGAGGAATGATAGACCACATTGCGACACTCGAAACAACCATTTCAAACATGCAAAAAGGAGTTTGGCCCATGAGCAAACCTGATCCAAAAGCAGCGGAGCCAGTGGCTACGCAGCCTGTAGCAGAAGCCTTAACGCTGGAAGCAGCAAAAGAGCGTTTCCCGGAAATTTGCGCGGCACTCAAAGCGGAAGGCGCAAAAGCAGAGCGTGACCGGATTGCATCGTGTGAAGAATCTTCGTTACCTGGATTTGAAGCGATTGTTTCTGCTATGAAGCATGACGGCAAATCGACCGGCGCGGATGTTGCTGTAGCAATCATTGCAGAGCAGAAAAAACAGCAAGCAAGTCATCTTGATGCATTTGTTGCGAATGCACCTAAGCCAGTACCTCATGCAGCGGTTGATCCTGTGGCGCAAGAATCGTCGCAGGAAGATACATCGCTCCCGATTGAAGAGCGCGCAAAAGCAAAATGGGATTCTGATGCAAAACTGCGTTCGGAGTTCACCAGTTTTGAAGGGTTCCTTGGTGTTTACAAAGCCGAAAACTCAGGAAAACTGAAAATCTCAGCGATGCACTAAAAGCTTTTTTTAACCATACGCCGTGAGGCGCTACGGAGAAATAAATGACCACATTAGCGGCAAACAAGCAGCGCCCTTATGAAATAGGCGACTATAACGACATCCCGGTGATTGCATCGGACATTATCTACGAAGGCGCAGCCGTTGGAATGGTTGTGTCTACCGGGCACGCAAGACCATTAACATCAGCTGACAGATTCGTCGGTTTCGCAATCGAGAAAGCAGACAATTCTGCGGGTGCGGCGGCAGCAATCAATGTCCGCGTGCAAATGCGCGGGGAAATTAAATTATCCGTGTCTGGCGCAGCAATTACCGACCTGAAACAACCGGTTTACGCATCAGACGACGATACTTTCAAATTTTCGCCTGTTGGTGGCGTGTTTGTAGGATTCGTCAAGCGCTACATTTCTTCTGGTGTTGTTATAGTCGAGTTTGACGCGAATGGTTTTCTTGATCCGTGGCACGCATATACCGTACGCGAAACGATCAGCGCAGACAAAACGCTTGATGCAGAAGACACAGGCAAGCTTTTTTGGGTTGATACCGACGCAAAAATTATCACTCTTCCAGCAATTGCAACTGGTTTGGATGGCTGCGTTATTGTGAATGGCGGCTCTTTTGGCGCTGTGGCTGTCAATTTGAGCCCGGATGTAAATGACATGATTTTAGGGCCGGACATAACAGGCTCAAACAACAAAGACCTTATTAATACCAAAGCAACCGCAAAACGCGGAGATTTTGTAACCATCGGTGGTAATGATGCGGATGGTTATGCTGTGCTGGCGATTCGCGGCACGTGGGCACGTGAGGCTTAATAGTTAAGTTGTACTGAGGCAGGATAACGCTGTGAAGCCGTGATCCTGCAATTTCAAAACCATAACGCCGTGACGGCGCTGGAGAACTAAAGATGGCAGATCAAAGCGTACTATCAAGCCGCGCTGTAATCGGCATGTACATGGAAGAAATGGCGGCTGTGCAGTTGCCTGCTTGGGTAGACGGTGTGTCCAACCTGTTCACATCAGACCAAGCGAGCGAAACTTATCCATTCTTGGGCTTTACCCCAATGATGCGCGAGTGGCTTGGCGGTAGAAACCCTAAGGCGCTGTCATCAAACATTGTAACGATTACGAACAAGCATTTTGAAGCAACCTTACCTATAGCGCTCAAAGATTTGCGGCGCGATAAAACAGGGCAGCTAAGAATCAGAATGAAGGAATTTGTCGGCGAAGGTACGCGGCATTGGGAAGATTTGCTGAGTGATTTCATTTTAGCGGCTCCTTCCACGGCTTGCTACGACGGCCAATACTTCTTTGATACCGACCACTCAGAAGGTGATAGTGGAACGCAGAGTAATGATATTTCCGTAGATATTTCAACACTATCTGCTGCTGTTCATGGAAGCATTACAGACCCGAGCATTGAAGAAATGCAGCAGTCAATCATTCAGGGGATTGCTGCAATCCTAAGCTTCAAAGATGACCGAGGCAGGCCACGCAACAGCAGCGCGCGTAAGTTTATGGTTATGGTCGGAACTGCGGCATTGTGGCAGAAAGCAGTCGCCGCAACCAGCACATTGCTCAACGCGGCAATAGCTTTAAACCTTAATCCAAACGGGATGCAAGGTATGGAAGTCACGGTGGAACTGAATCCGCGTCTCTCAACTTGGACAAGCTCTTTTGCGGTGTTCCGTACAGACAGCCCGATCAAAGCGCTGATTCGGCAATCTGAAACCGATCCAAACATTGAGGTACTGGGCGAAGGTTCAGACCACACTTTTAAACACAAAGAAATCCTTGTCGGCGTTGATGCCTGGCGAAATGCTGGCTATGGCATTTGGCAAAATTCTTGCTACGTGACGATGATTTAATCATGAAATATACAACGACAGCGGTAGTTAATCTCACAAGCGGAACGCTAGAGCTATCTAACGACCAGGCGCGGCGAAGAATGCATGCGCTGGAAAAGGTTTCTTACGGCAAGTATTTGATTAAAAGCTTGGTTCAATTCAAGGCCGGTGAAACGTTTGGTTACGATGGCGTGATTCCGAAAGATGCGGCTGAAGGTGTTCTTATTGCTGGCAAAGATGTCACGGTCGCCGAAATCAATGCTAAAGAGAAAGAGCGCAAAAAGCTAAAAGCTGCCAAGGAAGAAGCCAAAGCCAAAGCGGAAGCCAAAGAGAAAGAAGAGGCCGAAGCAAAGGCTAAGGAGGAAGAAGAGGCCAAGGCGGACGCTGAAAATCAGATTCAGAATCAATCTGGCGACGAGCAGGAGGCTGATTAATGCTTACTGAAGACCTTGACACGTTCTTTGATGTTGATGAATTTGCGGAGCAAGTAACTCTGGATAGCGTGCCCATATCCGCAATTTTCAGCGAAGAACCGGTTGAGGTCGACTTTGTGCAAACGAAGAAGCCGTTTATTAGATGCAAGGCTTCTGATGCTGCTGCGGCGCAATTTAACTCTACTGTTGTTAGAAGCGGCTCAACGTACAAAGTTAAAAAAATTGAACGCGACGAAACGGCAAGGATCGCAGCGCTGCAATTGGAGAAACAATGAGCCACGTCAGAACACAATTGCGTGAAAATGTG
>CALMES010000082.1 GCA_937863435.1 uncultured Candidatus Peregrinibacteria bacterium | reverse complement strand
TCGAGCTCGTGGTGAGTGCACGGACTATTAATCTGACCGGTTTATTTGCAGATGTTTTCACGGCAACCTCGTGGGCGAATGTGTCTGATTTGACGATGCTGCCATAATCTAACACAGTTACCGGCGTAGACAGCGGGAAATCCTGCGGACGGTTGCCGCCTTTGAGAGTAGACTTATCGACCTATAAACATCTGGGTCCTGGTGTCTCTTTTAAACAAGCAGGCAAATGTAACAGCGATTCCGCAGAGTGGCTGTTGAACCGGGCTTAGACGCAGTGGCAATTAGGGATTAGAAACTTCTGATCGCTGAGAGCAGATTCGCATTCGCCGTTCGCAAATAAATCTGGTATAATGCGTATATACTCGATTGAGGCTAAACCGTGACTGACAACCACTCCCACCTTCCTCCCAACCTCCGCAACGCTTCCGAATTTAAGCTTCGGGCTAAACTTCGCGAACTTCTAAAGGATGGCAATATCCTTCATGCCACCCTCAATCAACGTTTTCGCGTCTGCGGCAAAAAGAACTGCAAATGCGCTTCCGGCGAACGCCACGAAGCTCTCTACCTGGTCACCAGGCAAGGCGGCAAGCTTCGTCAACTCTTTGTTCATCCCGATTTTCACGAAGACGTTCGCCAGTGGGTGGCCAACTATCAGATTCTTCTGCAGCTGATCGACGAGCTTTCCGAGTTTTCCTGGCAGCGCGTGGCCGACAGGGAGATGTGATAAATGCTTGAGCGATTGCTGCGCTACGCAGACAAGCAACTGCATTTTGGCGAGCTTGTCACCGGTGTTCGAGACCTCCGCCGCTGGTCCCACGTGCCAACCGCTGATGTGGTGACGGCCGTGCTTGATATGTTCTTCGCCCGCCTCGGCAGCCTCAATGCTCTGGAGAAGCTCAATCATCTTCCCGCCTGGAAGAAACTACCGGCCCGCTCAGTCAGTGCCGATACCATCGGACGTGTTGTGGATGTTCTCGATGATGGCTCTCTGCGCGCTTCCCAGAAGATGCTCTACACTTCCATGAAGAGAAACAAGCAACTCGTGGCACCTTCACACGGTCTGATCGCGCTTGCTCTTGATGGTCATGAATCTCACTGCACCTACAATCAGCGCTGCCAGGGCTGTCTTGAGCGCGATATCGACGGCAAGATTCAGTACTACCACCGTAATGTTACAGCTCAACTGGTTTTCGACAATTTCTCGTTTCTGGTAGACATGGAAGAGCAACGGCCTGGTGAAGGTGAGTTGACTGCGGCCAAGCGATTGTATGAGCGAGTAGTGAGGGACTATCCCCGTGCATTTGATGTGGTGCTTGGTGACGCGCTCTACACCAATGCCCCTTTCATTAACAAGATCCTCGACTCGGGCAAGCATGTAATCACGGTTTTGAAAGATGAGCGCACCAATATCTACCAGCAAGCCGACTTTGCTTTCGCCAATTGCGAACCGGCTGTGAGCTTCGAAAGTGGCTCCAGCTCATACTCCTGCTGGGATGAAGGAAACTTTCGCATGCCGGATGTCTCTAGCGCATTGCGCATTGTCAAATCCGAAGAGTCCACCAGAATCAAGGCTCAGCTTGATTCCTCCCTGCACATCAAAACAAACACCTGGATGTGGATTACTTCTCTGCCGAGCATTAGGGCTGGTACGAGAACAGTACACGCCCTTGGCCATGCCCGATGGAACATAGAAAACCAGGGCTTTAACGAACTCTCCAACCACTGGTGCAGCGACCATATCTACAAACATAGTCCAGGAGCCATTCGCAACTTCCTCTTGCTTTGCATGATTGCTCACAACATATTTCAATGCTTCTACAGGAGGGCGCTGAAACCAGCATTGCAGAAAGCGTTGACTGAAGTTTTGGTGTCCCTGCAAGTGGCGGCGGATCTCTGTGGAGACTGGCCGCGGTGCCATTCGCCATAGGGAATATTACTTCCCGGCAAATTTCAGCCCTGGCTAAAAACAGGGCTACCGCCGCTGGGAATGTTAGAAATTCGAGCCGGAGAAGAAGAAATTGAGGCTTGAGATGCTTAGTCGAGTATTTGCAGCCAATATCCAATGCGAATCTGCCCGCCACTAGAAAGTATTGAAATTGCTGTCAGGGACGGCTTGGGTAGTTCTTCTGCGGAATCGCTGGGAATGTAACGATAGTGATGCGAAGAAATATTGCATCATCGTTTTGAGACTT
>CALMES010000081.1 GCA_937863435.1 uncultured Candidatus Peregrinibacteria bacterium | reverse complement strand
GCAATAACCAACTACCAAAGACCAGCTACCAATTCATTACAAAGGTTTGGGAGTTCTCTAGTCAGTTGCCATCTCCGTCTTTTGCCATCTCACATCATTTAAAGAACGGCGTTTTTGTGGTATACTATGAAGATTTCATACCAATATTCATTCATGAAGACATACTCTCATCCCAGACATGTCCAGGTTGGCGCGGTTATCTTCAGCCAGCTGATGCTCGTGTTTGCGGCGGTACTGGTGTATCCGTATTTTTACCAGTCGGACCTGACGCGGACGCAGGCGGCCAATCCTCCTGTCCTCTCGACAGTTGCTTTCAGTAACATCACGTTCAACAGCGCCACTATCACCTGGAAGACGGACACTGCCTCTACATCGCAGGTGCAATACAGTGCCGGTACGTCCAGATTCGATCTCTCCACGCCGGTTGATTCCGCGCTCGTGACAGATCATGCCGTTACGCTTGCCAATCTGGAACCTTCCATGATGTACGGCATTCGTATCATTTCCACGGATTCCGGTGGCAGGACATCGCGTGCGCAGGATGATTTGTATGTGTATACATTGTATGACAAAACCGCCCCCTACGATTTTGCGTTGAACAATTTTCACAGTGCGAGCCATGTTGCACAGGGATATTCAGCTTTCTTTTCGTTGAAATCTCGTCAGCTGGGCGGCCAGAACTCGCCGACAATTGTGTATACCACACAGAATATTCCATCCGGTGTGACGGTAGCCAATGCAGGTGATTACTTCGGAAACTATGCCTTCAAGGTAACCGCGTCGTCCGCGGTCGCTCCCGGCAATTACTCGTTTCAGGTGACAGGCACTGCGGGCGGGAAAACCCATTCGATTCTTCTGCCGCTTGTGGTTGATCCGGCTCCGTCTGCCGTCACACCGTTGCCATACGGCCAGGCACCGGCCATTTCGCAGTTTGATCTCTGGGAATCGAATATGAAAAAATACGGGACCAAAATGTGCAACCAGGCCACTATAGAAGCATTGAGCACGTGGGAGGGGAATATCTGGTACTACGACGGTATCCGCACCTATTACCAGATGGCGGAGTATCTCAATGATCCGACATGGGGCACGACCTGTGCGCAGTACGTGAAAAATGTGTATCGCCCCTATGTGCTTGCCAGCAACGGCGGCGTGCCTGGCTGGCGTGTCTTTCCCCGCGGCCTGCTCATGGACTGGCAGAAAACAGGTGATACAGATTCGCAGAATGCCGTGAATCTTCTCTCGAAGAATGGAGCGTACGGGAACAGTCCGATCGGAGCGGTTGCGGACGAGGCGCGCAGTCGCGAAGTGGCCTACGCACTGGACGCAAAAATGGACAGCGAAACGGCCGGTTTTCCGCCCAATCCGCTGCTTGCGGATTATGCGACGGTGGCTATCGGGCACCTGGATCAATGGTTCCAGACGGGAAACCATGAGCGCATTGCGCCGTTCATGTACGGACTGACAGCCGAAGCGCTGATTTCCTACGAAAAGAAAACAGGGGATTTACGCGTGTTGCCGGCCCTGCAGCGCGGTGCCGATTACATGTGGAACAATATGTGGCGCGGAACAGGGTTCTGCTATGAGCTCTTTCAGGATGGTGCCAGCAGCTGCACCACGCCCGCAGCCGATCTGAACATGCTGATTGCGCCAGCCTACTGCTGGATTTACGAGAAGACCGGTGATCCGAAATATCTGACACAAAGTGATCAGATATTTGCCAACGGGGTGCTGTACGCATGGCTGGATCAGGGCAAGCAGTTTTCGCAGAGCTATCGCTTAAGTTTCGATTACGTGGCCTGTCGTCAGCGCGTGGCAGGCGGCGGAGGACATGGTGCTCCTTCCAATCCGCCGGTTATTTCGTCTGTTGTTGTCTCGAATATCACCAGTAGCAGCGTGACTGTTTCCTGGACGACCGATACGAGTGCGGATTCGCAGATTGAGTACGGTACGACCACAAGTTACGGCAGCTCCAATACTCTGAATACCAGTCTGGTGACAGCTCATAGCCAGACGCTGACAGGCCTGAATGCGTCCACTCTCTATAATTTCCGCGTGAAATCCAGAGACGCCGGAGGCAATCTGACCACCTCGGTCAATGCGACCTTCACCACCGGCGCGCCGGCCGATATCACGCCCCCCTCCCTGTCGTCCATCACCGCCGGCAGCATTGCGCACAATGCCACAGTCATTTCCTGGCTGACCAACGAGGCATCGTCCACCCAGATCGACTACGGCACTACCACCGCATACGGCAATACGACAACACTCAATGCATCACTCGTGACAGCCCATTCACAGGCGGTTTCCCAGCTGAGTGCCGCCACCCTGTACCACTACCGCGTCAGATCCACCGATGCCGCCGGCAACACGGCGGTAAGCGGGGATAACACGTTTACCACTGCATCCGCTCCCGATGTCACGCCTCCCGTGCTACTGTCTGTTTCGGTGCCGGCTCTCAGTCTGACATCCGCAACCATTACCTGGTCAACCAGCGAAGCGTCAACCACGCAGGTTCGTTACGGCACCACCACGAGTTACGGTTCCACCAGTCCGCTCAACGGATCGCTGGTCATTGCGCACACCGTGCAGCTTGCCGGCCTTCAGTCGAACACGCTCTATCACTATCAGGTCGTTTCCACCGATGCTGCCGGCAATACTGCCACCAGCTCGGATCAGACGTTCACCACTCAGAGTGCACCGGTGATCACCGGTGTGTCTGCCGGAACACTCACGCCTGCCGCTGCGACCATCAGCTGGACGACATCCCTGCTTTCCACATCGCAAGTGGAATACGGCACGACAACATCCTACGGTGCGCAGACCGCACTGGATGCGTCATTGGTCACCGTTCACTCTGTGCCGCTTGCCGGCTTGAGCGCATCCACGTTGTACCACTATCGCGTGCGCTCGAAAGATGCCAACGGCAACGAAACAGTGGGGACGGACAACACGTTTACCACACCCGCCGCTGCGGATATCACACCGCCGGCTATCAGTCTTGTGACAGCCACGAATATTACGACAAGCAGCGCGACGATCACGTGGACAACCGATGAAAATTCCACATCACTTGTGAAGTACGGCACGACAACATCCTACGGTGCGCAGACACCGCTCGATACCAGCCTGACACTGGTGCATAGTGTCACTATTTTCGATTTGCAGCCTGCAACCACCTATAATTTCCAGGTTGTTTCGGCAAACACTGTCTCGCTGTCGGGTACGTCGACGAACAATACATTTACCACAAATGCTATCCCGTTGCCTGCAGCATCATCGTCAAGCGCCTCTTCACCCTCCGTTACGGATTCGGCCTCTTCTTTTTCCCGCTCCTCCCGCTCCTCCCTCTCCTCCTCCCTCAACCCCAAAGCCGAACGCGAAAAAGCTC
>CALMES010000080.1 GCA_937863435.1 uncultured Candidatus Peregrinibacteria bacterium | reverse complement strand
AGTGGAGCCACTTGCCATTGCCGAACAAATTAAAAATTTTCACGAGCAAGGCATTGCGTTTAGCGAAATGGCAGTCTTTACACGTACGAACGCAGAGCTCTTTCCGATCCACGAAATGTTGTCTGTTGTCGGCATTCCAGCGCAAATAACTGGCAAACTCGATTTGCTCAATCAGCCAAAAGTCCGCGAGGCAATTGTGCTTCTTAAGGCCATCGATAATCCAACAGACGATCATCTGCTCTCGGCAGCACTCAGTATTCCATCACTTGGTTGTCATCCTGCCGACTTAGGCGCGCTATGGGCGCGCAGTCGCGAGGAGAATTACGCAAGAAAAGCAAATGGCGAATCGTGGCGTCCGTTTGTCGATATTCTTGCCACTCTCGAATCAAATTCGCAGTCAATGGCGTTGCGAAATGTGCAGCAGTTGATGAAAGCACGCGATCTTATTTTGCAGTTGTCGCAGCGTAAAAATAACGAGCTAACACTGCCAGCACTCGTCGAAAAGATGTTGCGCGAATCTGGCTTATTACCAGAGTTTACCGACGATGTTGTGCCATTAGAATTCATTGCTCTACAAGAATTTTTTGAGCACATAAAAACGCGTTGTCACGAACGTGCAACGTTCACGTTGTCCGATTTTTTAAGCGATATTGCCTATCGCGATCAATACGGATTGCGGCTCACCTACGCCATTCCGCACATGATCGACGATGCCGTGCAACTCATGACGGCACACGCATCCAAAGGTCTCGAATTCGAAGTAGTATTCATTTCCAGCTTCCGCGAGAAACACTGGGACAACAAGCGTGCAGGCGGCTCACTTTCTCTGCCCGATCATCTACTTTTCTCTGTAGGCGATGATGATTCCTTGTCGCTGCAAGACGAACGACGACTTACGTTCGTAGCGCTCACGCGTGCCAAAAAATATCTTGTACTAAGCTGCCCCGAGCGCATAACGCGTGGCGACCGCGAGCAAGATGTCTCTCCGTCTCAGTTTTTTGCCGAGGCAGGGAAATTGCCCGAGCAGAAGTACGAAGTGCGCAATCCAGTCAGTGCCGCAACACTTCTTCGGCCCAAACTACAATTGGACATCGACGAAACGCTTAAGACGTATCTGCGCAAGAAACTCGAAACGTTCGAGTTATCTGTGACTGCGCTCAATAACTTTCTAGCTGATCCAGAGAAGTTTCTATGGGAAGATTTGCTGTCTGTGCCAAAAGCCAAACAGCCACAATTTGCCTATGGAACCGCTGTTCATAGTGCTCTACGCGATTGGGGAAAAACGGCGAAAAATGGCGAACTGTTGCCACTCGATCAATTCTTGGCATCATTTAGAGCAGCACTCGTACAAAACGAAATCTTAACCGAGCGTGAACGCAAGCTATGGCTACATATCGGCGAACAAGCGTTGCCGCGTTATTATGAAGAGCGTTTAACGGTACTTCCTATAATTGGCGGCCTTGAAAAGAAGTTATCTGGTCGCCTCGACGACATTCGCCTGAAAGGCATTCTCGATCGTTTCGATCTGTACCACGAAACGGGCGCGAACGTGCATATTATCGATTACAAAACTGGCACACCGAAGACCGAAAAGCAGGTCAAAGAAGACTACGGCGGCGCGACGTATCGTCAGCTCGTTTTCTACAAACTCTTGTCGAAGTCTTCGTCCGATTTTGGCGGCTTTGAGGCAACCGAATTTTCACTCGATTTCGTTGGCGAACAAGACCATGAACCGCGACGCCTTACTTTCGAAATTTCGCAAACAGAAGTGGATGATTTGAAGGAGTTGATTCAAAAAGTTTGGGCGAAGATCGTCGCGTTAGATTTTAGTCCTCTGTAGATAAGGCTGCATGCACTCGAGCAAGAATTTCTGTGATTGTGCTGGCAACATCTGCATTAAATTTATGTGAATGCTCTTCATCAAATCTATGTTCAGGATTTGGTAAAGGATTTGGTAGTTCTACGATAGTGGCACCATCAGAGAGTGTTTCGAATACGGCTGTCCGAGTGCGATCAATCGTCTCGGCCGTGGCAAAAATCAGGTCATAAGCATTTTTATTTGATGCAAAGAAAAGCCTGAGAGCTTCTAAGGTTGCACCAGTTAAAGCTGGAACTACGCTTCCAGCATTCGCATTTGGAAATATGCTTTTAAAATTTAGATCAGGAAGTCTTTTTCCAAGTGTTTCTCGATTCATGCCTACCACTGCCACTCTTTGCACTTGTGGAAATTCAGTTGTTTTGCCATCGACTTCGACAGAAAGTAATGCGGATTTCATGAAGGTTGAGAGAAATAAGTTTCGAATAATGTAAAGATAAACAATTTTGTGTCAATCAAATTGTTGTTCAAACAAACAATAGTTTACATAGAAAACACTAATTATGGCTTACTATAAACAAAAATTAATCAAATTTATTTTCGATGTTTAAGAAATGAAAAAAAATGCCACTTAGATATTTGACTAACAAATTTTCAATCTTTATACGGATCCACGATATCTTTTGTTGCCATTGATACACCAATAGGGCGAAGAGTGTGAAGAATTTTGATTGTTCCATTATGCTCCTTAAGTACATCTGGCAGGCGACGATATGCTTGCGGCGCTTCATCAAGATCAGCACCTCGGAGGCAAATACCTTTGTCGCGTATCCACTTCATCATCTCATCATGTCTCACAAGCCCTGGTTGCCGTTGTTTCTTTCCATTTTCGTCCTTTATAAATTTACCTAATGCTGCTGTACGACTCATAATGCGCCCAGCCCCATGAACAGTAGAATATAGGGATTCTTTAGACAGCGGAGATTCAATGCCTTCGATAATAACTGCATTATCACCCATAGAACCGCCTACAAATCCTCTCTGACCAGGAAAAGCTGGTGTCGCTCCTTTGCGTACTACCCAGAAATCTTTGCCGAAGTGATTTTCTTTCCAGGCAAAATTATGATGGTTGTGAACTTCATCTGTAATGGTAGCCCTCAATATTTTTGTGGCTACATGTCTCGCAACATATTCTCTGCCCGCATAAGCGTAACGACCAGCTAGACCCATTGCTCGAAGATAATTTTGTCCAATCTCGCTTTGTTCATCTACAAGTGTAGGCGGCACATCCATACCATTTTTTCCTCCTGCAAGATGCAAGAATGTTGTTGCAGTCCCATGTCCAAGCCCACGTGAGCCGAAGTGAACGCCAACCCATATCCAGCCTTCCTCATCTTCAAATATATCAACGTAATGATTGCCTGAGCCCACTGTTCCTAACTGAGCAACGGCTTTTTGTTTCATTGATGCCAATATATCCATAGACCAAGCATCATCGTCGAATAATTCATGGTCAATGGGACTATTATTGATACGACCAACGCCAAAAGAAATCTGGTTAACCACGTCATTCATTATTCTCTCAATGTGAGGTAGGACATCCGCAAGTCGTGCATCTGTTTTACAGGCCAGATTACCACATGCAATGTCATATCCCACGCCAGAAATAGATATTTTCCCTTCATATGCCACTACTCCGCCTACTGGTTGAGAATATCCTTTATGTCCGTCGGCGCAAAGTACTGCATATGATCCGCCAGCATCAAGACACGTGCGCATTTGTACGAGTGTTCCTTCATCATGGAGGCCAAAAACCTTAAGCATTATTAGTAGAAATAAATAGAGCTTTATACTAGCAGATTTTTTTTAAATATTGAATAAACCCCTG
Source organism: uncultured Candidatus Peregrinibacteria bacterium (assembly GCA_937863435.1). GTDB lineage: Bacteria > Patescibacteriota > Gracilibacteria > Peribacterales > Peribacteraceae > JAGOTD01. The sequence goes on along the minus strand of CALMES010000080.1, from coordinate 50,119 downwards.
CATCGCTCGTCCTCGGTGGCTTATACGGTTTTTGTCATCAACAGATAGCGCTGAAAATACCTTTTCAAATCCACTGGGTCTAAAGCAGCCAGAAATGGGAAGACCTGCTAAGTATGGCGCTTCGACTGTTTCGGTAATGACTCCATCACAATGGCCTTCGAAGATGTGTTCTGTGCCTTTGTGATCGATGTATGCAATGCAGGTTATAAATCTTGCCTGCTTATTTGCCTCGCGGCTCATGCGATCTAAAAAGAAGTTAATCCACTCTTCATCGCTCGCTTTTGACCCGGCTCCCCATCGCCGTGTTTGCACGCCTAGTTCGTTTTTGAGTGCATCGACAATAATCCCAGAATCGTCAGTAAAAGTAGGAATACCAGATTTTTCGAAGAAATAGCGCGCTTTTATGAGAGCGTTTTCTTCGTACGTCAACCCATGTTCATGCACATCATGCGAATCCAAATTGAAATCCTCAAGAGTTAGCAATTCAATTTTTGTTCCGGCTAGACATTCCTGAATCTCAATAATTTTGCCTTTGTTGGTGGAGGCGAACAGAAGTTGCATTGCGTGCATTTTAATTGAGTATACTATCACTTACTATGAAAAATTGCCCTTACTCTTCCACAACCAATCCTTTTGTGAAATCGCAGGATCCGATTCAGGAAGGACCCTCTACAAGACACGTCGAATCACCTGCATATAATCCGGAAAACAATGCTCGTGACAGGGCGGCGAAATATAAGGAATGCATTCGCAAATTCCTCATACATTCTGCGGAAGATAAAACGAAGCCATAGTCGTCACATCTGTTGCTGCTGGCTAGCCGGTTCTCCTTCGGCCAACTTATCGATATAGACTTTGCGAGCCTTGGCGCCGTCGGACGGGCCGATGATGCCTTTCTCTTCCATGATATCGAGTAGTCTCGCTGCGCGAGCGTAGCCGACTTTCAGCTGACGCTGCAGCAGGCTGGCCGACGCCTTTCCTGTTTCCTGCACAACGCGTACGGCATCAAAGAACAGATCGTCACCGCCGTTGTCATCCGCATCCAAATCGATTTGATGATGCAAATGACTTCCTTCACCAGGCTCGTTGCCTTCGCCGAGTGTAATCTCTTCTGTCAGCATGCCTCCGCCTGCAACTTTTACGGCATTAATCACCCGCTCAGTTTCTTTCGTTGAAATAAAGATACCCTGTACGCGAATAGGTTTGGCAGTAGAAGCAGTCATGTACAACATGTCTCCTTTTCCGAGTAAATCTTCGGCGCCAATCGAATCTAAAATAGTGCGTGAGTCTATGGCGCTAACAACTCGAAAAGCAATACGTGTAGGAATGTTTGCTTTAATCAGACCTGTCACAACATCGACGCTTGGGCGTTGGGTTGCGATGATCAAATGCATACCAACTGCACGTGCCATTTGGGCTATGCGTGCGATCATCGTTTCTGTGTCTTTACGATGCTGGCGCATCATTAAGTCGGCAAGTTCATCGATCACGATGACAATGCGTGGCAGGAGTTGATCTTCGCTTTGTTGTTTCTCGTTAAATTCTGCGATATTGCGCACGCCTGCTTCCGAGAATCGATGTAAGCGGCGACCCATTTCTGCTAGTGCCCAGCGAAGTGCTTGGAGGGCTTTGTCAGATTCAGTAATGACAGGAGTGAGCAAGTGAGGGATGCCGTTATACGGCATGAGCTCAACACGCTTTGGATCGATCAGAATAAACTTCAGTTCATGGGGAGCGTTTTGGAACAGCAGTGAAATGAGGAACGTGTTCATACAGACAGACTTACCGGCACCGGTTGCGCCGGCAATCAGTAAGTGCGGCATGTCCTGAATATCCGCGACAAACGCATCGCCGGACACACCGCGACCAAGCGGAATGGTAAGAGGGGATTCGGATTTGCGGAACGAATTGGATTCCAGAAGTTCGCGCAGGTATACCGTCGAACGCTCGGCATTCGGCATTTCGATACCGACGAGAGCCTTTCCGGGAATCGGCGCTTCTATGCGCAGGCTTTGGGCGGCAAGCGCGAGCGCAAGATCATCCTTCAGGCTTTCGATCTTACTGAGCTTGATTCCTTCGGCAGGCTGAAGCGTGAATTGAGTGACAGTTGGCCCAGGGTGTGCGTCCTTCATGGTGACATCGATTTCGAATTCCTTGAGTTTTTCCTTGATGCGGGCAGCCTGCTCCTTCAGGTCTTCGTCATTCACCGTAAGCTGGCTGTGCTTGGATTCCAGCAAATCCAGTTCCGGAAATTTCCACTCCTCAAAACGCGTGTCTTTCATTTCGAGCAGATTGCTCGGCTTGAGCTTGGGAACGATTTTAGGGTTGGCGGCATCATCGGAAATCTTCCTGTCGGCAAATGCCGGTCTGACAATATTGAGATCGGGTGCGACATCATCGTCATCCTGTTCAATGAGGTCTTTACGCGGCTTGCTGAATGGCAACTCCTGCTGCTGGATATTTTTGTCCTCTTTGACGCGTATCTGCTTGCGGCTTTTCTCTTCAAACGGCGTATCGCCGCCTGTTATGGCAGCCATGATAGCGGGAATATCCGGTTCGAACGCGATGAAGAGACCGGCAAAGAAAACGGAGATGAGAACCACAAAGCCGACTGTTTTGCTGAGAAGCATGACAAAAGGAAACGCCACCAGAAATCCGATGGCACCGGCAAGCTGGTCACGATTGTTGCCGAATTCCTCGAGCGGGGCTTGCAAATGTACAAGGCCGAGAAACGATATAAGAAGGAGGATGAGACCGAACTGGCGCTTGTATTCAATGTTGGGCGTTTTGGCCAGCAGGCGAAACACTCCGGACAGGATAAAGAAGGCGGGAAGCAGTAATCCCCACGAACCGAGCATAAAGATAATGCCCTGGGAAATAGAGGTTCCAAGCACACCCGCTTTGTTGGTAAGCGACAGCAGTAGTATGGCTCCGAGTGCGATTTGTATGACGGCCGTCACCTGTCTGCGCGTATGATCCTGCAATTCAAGAGTGGAATCGGCTTTGCGACGTTTGACTTTGGTCTTGCGGCGGACTTTCGGCATGGCGGTCATTGTATCGCAAAAAATGAGTGTTGTGCAGGCATTTTCAACAGTCCTCGCATCCCAAAATTGCTTTATTTATAGAAAATGTTGCAATAAATAATTTCCTCTCGTAGCAATCGATTCGCGTATCGTGTTAGTATGCACGTATGGACAAGGTTCTGATTTTCGGCGGGCGTGGCTACATAGGCGGTTACTTAAAGAACCTGTATCCGCAGGCTCTGACCCCCGGAACGGATATTGCAGATGCGCAGGCTGTTGCCGCTGTTTTGGACGAGGCAAAGCCGACAATAGTGATCAATGCTGCCGGCAAAACCGGCCGACCGAATGTGGACTGGTGCGAGACGCACAAGCAGGAAACAATCGACAGCAATGTTCTCGGACCGCTTAACATTCTGCGAGAATGCGCCAGGCGCAGCATCTATTGGGTTCACATCGGTTCCGGTTGCATTTACGAGGGAGACAACAACGGCAGAGGATTTGATGAAAACGATGAGCCGAATTTCTACGGCAGCTTTTATTCACGCACCAAGGCGTGGTCCGATCGCATACTGGCGGAATTCCCTGTACTGCAGGTCCGCTTGCGCATGCCGTTTGACGGCACATTGCAGCCCAGAAATCTCATTATGAAGCTGAAAAAATACTCACGTGTTCTGGATCAGCAAAATTCCCTTACCTATATACCGGACTTCCTGAAAGCCCTGGAAGCCCTCATTCAGCAACGCGAGACAGGCGTCTTTAACGCCGTCAATCCTGGCACATTCTCGCCTTTTGAAATAATGACTCTCTATAAAGAGATTGTCGATCCGTCTCATGTATTCGAGCAGTTGTCAGCATCGCAATTATCGGATGTGGTGGCCACCGGTCGTAGCAATTGCCTTATCCGCAGCGAGAAAATCCAGAAGGCTTCCAGACCGTTTTTACCAGTCGCTGATGCGGTAAAGGAGGCGCTGTACTCATTGAAAGTGGTTAGCGGAAAGTGATTTGATCGGGGAAAATGATTCCCGGCTGATTTTTGATAGTTCTCTCATCGTCTCCCCCCGGGAGCCGCTTGCAGCGCATCGCAGGTTGGTACTTGCCTGTTGACAATATTTAGATTGGGATATATAATTAGAGTATCTAACTATTTCAGGTACGTACCATTTAGTATGGAACATTCCGCAGACCACCTCATCGACCTGACATTCGAAGTCACGCGCCATATGCGCAAGGTAATGTCCAGTGCGGGCAAGGATGACAAAACGATGAACTGGCTGCAAATGCATGCGCTGTCGCTCATCTCCGAGCATGAGGGTATTACCATGAAAGAGGTCGCTGCATTTATGAAAGTCTCGGCACCGTCGGCAACGTCGTTCGTCAATCGTCTGGTAAAAATGAAGTGGATTGAACGTCTGACAGATGCATCGAACCGGAAGCTTGTCCGGCTGAAAATGACACCAGCTGGCAAACAGATGCTGACAGAAAAAATTGCACAGAAAAAACAAATCATGCGTGGTATTATTTCTCTCCTTTCAGCCGAGGATCAGGCACAAATGATCCGCATCTATCGCAATCTGCTTACTTCTCTTTCTCGTAAAGATCTATGAAAAAGTTTCTCTCCGCTCTCTGGCGTCGCAAGTGGCTCATCCTTGGCGGGATAGTGCTTGTCCTCGTTATACTGGGGGTATATTCCTTAAGTCGGCCAAAGCCTGTGCAATACGTCACGGCCGTTTCCAGTCGCGGTGATTTACGCCAGACGGTTGAGGCTGTCGGTACGGTTATTTCGGACCGCGATTTGCAGCTTCAGTTCCCGACAACCGATATTGTGGCGAACGTCTATGTAAAAGAAGGTGCAAAAGTAAAAGCCGGGCAGCAGCTCGCCTCGCTGCGTGCCGGCAGCCTTGGTGCCGGTGTCGCGGCTGCTTCGGCAAACGTTCAGTCCGCTGTCGCGCAGTTACGCGCGCTGCAGGAGGGCTCGCGTCCCGAGGACATCGCTATCACGCAGGCACAGGTGGATAACAAGAAGGCTGCACTGGAGGCCGCGAAGTCCTCACTTGCAACCGCAGAAAGCAATCTGGTTTCAGAGAGAGAAAAACTCGAGAAAATCAAAACGCAGGCAATAGTCGGCTTGTCCGGCCAGGTTGCCACGACAAACAGCACCATCTCCCAGCAGTTGTCTGCTGCCAAGACAGCGCTGCGTGCAGTGGACGGCGTGTTCAGTCAGAACGAGGTGAACGATGTCATGACCAAAAATCCGACCAGTGACTTTGACCAGATTAAATCAGCCCGCGCTGCGATTGAATCGCAGATCACGGTTCTGCAGTCCACGGGATTCAATACTACTGACTACCAGGTTGCGATCACGAACATGGAATCGGCACGCATGTCCGTAGGCGCTGCGGCGGGCGTCGTCAGCCGCGCATACGATCTCATCGCCTCCACTCCCGTCAACGGATACTTCACGCAGGAAAGCCGCGAGGCACACAAGGCAACACTTGCAACCCAGAAAAGTGCGGTACAGTCCGCACTGGCCACGCTCGATGCAGCCATCAAATCACTGCGCGATGCGGCTGCCAGCTACGATACGCAGATCACCACAGAGCAAAACGCGATCAATTCCCTGCAGGGCACGCGCGACAGGGCCAAGGCCGATATCACCACGTATGAAACGTCTCTTCGGATCGACGAGGCGCAGCTGAACCTGAAAAAAGCCCCTGCGCGTCAGACGGACATCGATGCAGCGGTAGCGCGCGTTCGTCAGGCGCAGGCGGATCTTGCCCGCGCATCGTCACAGTACCGCGATACGATTTTGACCGCACCGGTCGACGGCGTCATCACGAAAGTAAATGCAAAGCCGGGTGAAATGCGTCCGGTTTCCGAACCGTCTGTCACCATGCTCGGATCATCGCCGTACAGAGTGGAGATGTTCATTTCGGACATTGACGTGCCAAAAGTGAACCTGGCTCAAACAGGGTCCATCAAACTGGATGCATTTCCGAAGACGCCGTTTAAGATAAAAGTGAGTGAAATCGATTCCGCACCGACAAAAGTGGACGGAGTCGACAAATACCGTATCCGTCTGGACTTTGTGTACACGCACACAGACCTGAAGCTTGGTATGTCGGGCGATACCACGATTGTGACAGGCGAACGCAGGAATGTGATCAAAATACCGGCACGCGCCATCATCCAGTCCGATGACGGCAGAAAGACGGTGCGCGTTCTCGATGATAAAAACAAAATGACCGAAAAAACCGTTGTCGACGGCATGGAAGGCGAAGGTGGCGATACGGAAATTATCAGCGGCATTAACGAAGGGGAAAAAGTTGTCACGCTCATCAAAAAGTAAATGCACCATCATAATCCTTCTCACGCCGGCCATCCCCTTATTGTCGTCAAAGGACTGCAGAAGTCGTACTTCAACGGCGACATGGAGACCAGCGTGCTGCACGGGATCGATCTGACAATCAACGAAGGCGAGTTCGTGTCCATCATGGGACCGTCGGGGTCGGGAAAATCAACGCTCATGCACATTCTCGGTTTTCTGGATTCCCAGACGAAGGGTGAATACATCTTCCAGGGAAAGCCTATCGATCGCATGGAAGATGACGAACTTGCCGTTATTCGCGCCACGCTCGTCAGCTTCGTGTTCCAGTCCTTCAACCTCATTCCCAAGACCAGCGTCTATAACAACGTCATTTTGCCCCTGCTGTACCACCCCACAATTCCCGAATCGGAGCGCCGCAAGCGCACGCTCGACGCCATAGAAATCGTCAAGCTGTCCGACAAGGTGAACAACCTCAGCAATCAGCTGTCGGGCGGTCAGCAGCAGCGTGTCGCCATCGCCCGTGCACTGGTCACCAATCCGAAAATCATTTTCGCGGATGAGCCTACGGGTAACCTTGATTCCGCATCGGGCGTGCAGATTATGACGACACTGCAGGATCTCCACAGGCAGGGTCACACCATCATCCTTGTCACACACGAGCAGAAAACAGCCCAGCATGCCGAGCGTATCATCCATATTCTCGACGGGAAAATAGCGTCCGATAGCCGGGATTTCAAGCGGGTTATGGCCGGTAGCGAATCTCATTTGAAATAAATTTGATTGAATAAATAATCAAGAAACAAGATACAAAGACAAAAAATACGAAGATCAAAGAACCAAGTTCGAAACAGGCAACGAACAAACCAGAAACGAATCAACGAATCTTTCCATTCCTCATTCTCAATTCTGAATTCTACATTCTCCCCATGCGACTCCGCGATACCTTCACCATCGCATTCCGCTCGGTTTCCGCTAACAAGTCACGGGCGATGCTGACGATGCTCGGGATCATAATCGGAGTCGGCGCAGTAGTGCTGATGAGCGCTATCGGGGCCAGTATGAAAGGCGTTATTCTGAGTCAGATCAGCAGCCTTGGAACCAACAGCATGATTATTTTCCCCGGACAGGAGGAGGGACGGGCTGCTGGAGCCGGAAGTGACAGCCTGACATTCAGTGATATCGATCAGCTCAGACAGCTTAAAACCATCACAAGCGTCGCCCCCGTCATTTTCGTACCGGGAAAAGTGACCTACGGCAGCCAGGAGGGCAATCCGCAGGTGCAGGGAATTACCATTGAATACTTCAACAATGCGGATTTGTCGGTCACGTCCGGCAGAATGCTGGAATCGGATGACATAGACGGAGCCGCCAAGGTCGCCATGATCGGTCCCGAAGTTGCCGACAAGTTTTTCGGTCAGACAAATCCCATCGGTAAACGCATCAAAATCGGCAACGAGCATTTTACGGTCATCGGCGTCACCAAGGCGCTGGGATCGCAGTTTTTCCAGAGTGCCGACAACCGCATCTACGTTCCGTTTACTGTGGCGAAAGATGTGACCAAGCAGCCGTACGTGAACTATATCACCATGCTTTCCACCGGTGCATTCGATATCGCGTTTGACGATGTAAAGTATCTGCTGCGCCGCACGCATCGTATAGACAATCCCAAAGATGACGAAAAGAAAGATGACTTCATCATTCATTCCTCAGAACAGGCCAGTCAGATATTAGGCGGGGTATCGCTGGGACTGACCATGTTCATCACAACAATCGCCACTATCTCTCTGATCGTCGGCGGTATCGGCATCATGAACATCATGCTCGTGTCCGTCACCGAGCGCACGCGTGAAATCGGGTTGCGCAAAGCGGTAGGCGCCAAGAGTACAGATGTCCTGCGACAATTTCTGATTGAATCAGTGCTTCTTACGTCTGTCGGTGGAGTAATCGGCATGTTGATAGGTATCGGCTTCGCGTACATTGCGGCTATGGTGGTGAAGAATTTTCTCGGCACCTACGCTTTTGCCATTTCGGTTCCTTCCATGATTGCGGCATTTGCCATGGCGGCGATCACCGGCCTTGTATTCGGCATAGCTCCGGCTCGCAGAGCGGCGAATTTACATCCTATCGAAGCTCTCCGTTACGAGTGACAGCTGACAGTCAGTAACCAGATGTCATTATCAGGTCTTCAGTCAAAGTACATTGCCAGGCATCCACTGTTCATTCCTTCAATCCTCTCACTCACTCAATCACTCAACTCATGTTACTCAAAGATACCCTCAATACGGCCTTCAACGGTATTACGGTCAACAAATCCCGATCGATACTGACAGCCCTCGGCATCATTATCGGCGTGGCGTCGGTGGTGCTGATGGTAAGTATGGGAAGGAGCTTCCAGAACTATATTCTGACCACGATTGAATCGGTTGGCACCAATACCATGGATATTTTTCCGGTTGGCTTGCAGCGCGCAGGCAGCAAGCTCGACTCTCTTACGTACGAGGATTATCTTGCCGTGAAACGCCTGTCGACAGTCGAAAATTCGACGCCGGTCATTTTGGTGGGAAAAAAAGTTGAGTATGGCAAAGAATCTGTTTCCCCGACGATTCTCGGCAGCTACAACGTCGTTTTTGCCAACTATTCACTGAAACTCGATTCAGGCAGACTTCTGGAGCAGGCGGATGAAGACGGGGCAAAATCTGTCATTGTCATCGGCCCTCAGGCTGCCAGCGATCTGTTCGGCGGATCCAACGTGCTTGGCAAAGTCGTGAAAATCGGAGGATCATCCTTCACTGTCGTCGGGGTTCTGCAAAAAGCCGCATCATCCCTGCTGGCCAATCTGGATTCGGTTATTGTGATGCCTTACTCTTCGGCAAAAGCGATAACCGGACAAACGTACTTGTCGTACATCACGCTCAAAACGGTAGGCGATCAGCAGATAGCCAAAGAGGATGTGACGCAGCTATTGCGTCAGCGTCACCGTATTTCCAACCCGCTCAACGATCCCGACAAGGATGATTTTATCGCACGTTCCGCCGATCAGATTACGGCGATTGTGAGTTCTGTCACGCTCGGACTCACCATTTTCCTGTCGCTGGTAGCAGCGATCTCCCTGCTGGTAGGCGGCATCGGCATTATGAATATCATGCTTGTATCCGTCACCGAGCGCACCAAGGAAATCGGCCTTCGCAAGGCGGTTGGTGCCAGCAAGCGGGACATTTTACTGCAATTTTTGTTCGAGGCAGTCGCTCTTACCGTCTCTGGCGGGCTGGTCGGTATAGTAATTGGCGGCACGTCAGGCTGGATTATGTCGCTCGTTGCAAACCGTGTTCTTGGCAACTTCAGCTTCGTGCTTTCAATTCCGTCTGTTTTGCTGGCAGTCGCCATGGCGGTTGGAACAGGATTGCTGTTTGGCATCTATCCTGCCCGTCGTGCCTCCAATCTGAGCCCTATGGAAGCCCTCAGATTTGAGTAGCTCTTCTTTTGCAATATTCCATCATGCACCACCCCGACGCACCGCAACCTGACATCGTCCCGGCCGACGAGCCGTTCGTTTTCGAGTATTTTGGAAAGCAATTCACTCTCTCTCATGCCGTCAGGCTTTTTCTCGATGAGCACCAGCAGAAAAAAACAAGAATCACTGAGTATTTGTCACGTATCATACATTTTCAGGATGTAGACAATGAGAATACTCATACGGAGTACCTGCTGCTGCAGTTGATCGAATCCAGAAATCTTCTGGTGAGTGCATCCAATGCCGGTGTATTGAATGAACTGGACTTTTATCTTTTCGGACATGTGCAGACAGTACCGGATCTTCAGGACGGATTTTTCCGCAAAGATGAAAAAATACAGATAGCGCAATGTTTCCGGCCGCAAGAGGAGAGAGTGGAGAGAATCCGCACAATGAAAGTCTATCTGGAATACAAGTCGGCAAACAGAAATCACGAGGCAGTCGTAGACAGCGGAAGGCAGGAAATCCGAAACGGATTAAAGAATGTATAAACACGGGGAGACAGTGCGTGCAACGCCAGCATGAAAAGCAACGATACATTGAAAATAGTCAAATCCTTCAGTACAATCTGCAGGCTGTCGTGCGGCTGACAGGGCGGGAACCGCTCTATTCATGGCTTTACGGCTCGGCAGCTGCGACAGTACGATACACAGACGCATTCCGTTCTTTCTCTGCATGGGTCGGTAGCGAAGTGGCCAAACGCGGCAGACTGTAAATCTGCTGACTTCTGTCTTCGCTGGTTCGAATCCAGCCCGGCCCACCACCCTTCACAACGCGAAGGGTGACCTCCGTAGCGTTTGAATGCAGTAAAACAATTATAAATCAGTATCTGAAACAACCTTGAGACAAAGACATTTGTTAGAGAATTTCCCTCTTGATCCTCCGTTAAAATAGTTCCCATTCGATAGATACGCAGGGCGGCTTTGAGTATCATACTCATTCACCTGATAACACTCTATGCGCACTCTTTCTTTGCAGCGTCTTCTTGCCGGTTGTCTGACTGTCTGGATTCCGCTTACAGGTATTGCAAGCGCTGCTGACGCAATGCCGAAGTCGTTTGTGGATGTTTCCCGGGATGAATGGTTTGCGCCCTACGTGCAGGCGGCTGTTCAGCGCGGGTTTGCATCTGGCTATAAAGACGCAAACGGTTTTCCAAACGGGTATTTCGGACCGTCGAATAACGTTACGTATGCGGAAGCGCTCTCCATGATTATGCGTATGACCAATACGGATGTGGGGGGAGAGCCGTACAACCTGTCGGCCGCAAACACATGGGCGGCCCCGTATGTGGCAACAGCGGAGGCAATGGGACTTACCGTTTACGGGAAAGGCTTGAATGTGAATTCTCCCGCTTCCAGAGGGGCGGTGGCACAGACCCTCATGGAAATATCCCGGCTGTCAAAGCCGCGCGGCTACCTGCATTTTTCAGATTTGCCGGAAACACATCAGTACTATGCAGCTGTAGAGGCCTTGGCCGAAGCGGGTATCATGCAGGGGGATGCGAGAACGAATACCATTCAGCCGGATGCATATATCAACAGAGCCGAAATCTGCAAGATTCTCGCACTCCTTAGCGGTTCCGTTCACACTAGCAGTGCGGCCTTGTCCGACGAATCTGTACAAAGTGTCTCATCTGCCGCAACCTCGGGAGGAACATCTTCCAGTTCGTCTGTTGCCATACAGCTGTCGGGGAGTCAGCGGCTCGTGAAGCAGCCGGTGAATATGCGCAGCGGCATGGGAATGGAATATCGAAGCATCATGCAGCTGCCAGCCAACACGGTGGTGAATCTGGAATCCGAAAACGGGGTATGGTCCAAAATCCGCCTGATGGACGGTACGGAGGGATATGTCGTCACATCGTATCTTTTGCTTCCGGGCGGATACGTTCCGGCAAGTCTGACTTCTGCCGGTTCCGCCTCCTCAATCCCTCACGCACCCGCAGTCATGCCAGGTCAGATGGTGGTGAATCATCCCGTGAAAGTGCGCAGCGGTCCGTCTATGGAACATGCCAGCCAGTTTGAAATGCCCACCGGCACAGTGGTGTCTGTTCTGGATCGGGAAGGCGTTTGGGCACAGGTGCGTCTCTTTGACGGTCGTACCGGCTATGTAGTACAGAAATATCTGTCGAATCCGAAGTAAGCACTCAGCGAAGAATGAACAGCGTCGTAAATATCGGTATATACCATGCTGCTACAAGCGTGCTGAGCAACACGGTTACCGCTGTTTTCTGCGGCTCAATACGCAGCTCGGTAGCGTACACCACTGTCGTTGCCGCCATGGGCACAGTGGACAGAAAAAGCAGTACCTGATGGGTGGCAGGCGCAAACAGGTGCAGAAGCCGGACATCGCAAACAATGAACAGTCCGATGGCTGCCGGCCACAGCAGGAACTTGGAGGCAAATGCAAAAACAGTAAACTTCCAGTCAACCGCAAGACGGCGCACATCCGATACGCCCAATCCGACGAGCATCATACCCAGAATGCCGTATGCGGATTTTGTCTGCAAAAAAAGAACACTGATACTTTCCGGCAGATGCAGTGCCATGCCCTGAGCGGCAAGACCGGCTGCAAACGCATACAGTCCGGGCAGTTTGAGCAGCTTTTGCACGCTCTCGCCAACCGTATGGTGCCCTTTGGCGGTTATGTAAAAACCGATGGTGTTCTGATACACCACAAGTCCCATCATGCACAGAACGATTGTGCCATATGTCCAGTCGCCAAGCAGCGCCGCCGCAATCGGCAGTCCGAAATAGCCGGTGTTTCCCGTTCCTGCTGAAAATGCCAGAATGTTGCTATGAGCATCGGTCCAAAACAGTTTGCTGAAACGATACGTCACAAGACACAGGACCGTCCCTGCAACAAACATGAAAAGTGGCAGCAGCAACGTATGTGCATTGATCGTCAGAGTCAGCGTTGCATAGAAAATGACAACCGGGTCGAGGACATAGAGCATCAGGCTGGCAATGCTTTCCTTTTTGACATGCGCAAAACGTCCGGCTATGCAACCGGCGGCAACCAGCGAGTACAACGGAGCGATGCGCAGAATCAGGTTGAAAAACATGGCGGGGCACTGCAGGGTAAGCAAAGGAGCCGATGATTGCAATCATCTCAGCGCTTTCTGCCAGAAAACGAGTGGACACAGTCGGTGGCTTTATTGCGTCTGCTGCATACGGTTTTACGCGCCTTGCAGCATGCGCCGCGATACCGCACCGAACACCAGCAAAGTCAAAATAACAGGAAGCCACTCCGTGGGACCCGAAGCCGTGGTACGAACAGGTCGTGTCGAAGCTGCACCGTGCAGGGCGGTTGTTTTCCTGATGGATGCAGGAACGGTGCTCCTTTTTTCATTGCCGACCGTGAGAGGGTTGGTAGGAAGTGATGTAGTCGAAGTCACAGTACTGGACGATGATCCGGTTATGGACGGCGCAATATCGAGAACAACATTTCCGTCTTTGCTGTTTGCAGCCGCAGTGATTGTTGCAATGCTCGAGGAACTTGACGAAGCAGCTTCTGGTGCTGCTGCCGGGTAGGTATAGGGCGAAGGTGACAGGGACGATGCATTGACCGATGCCGATGCTGGAGGCAGATCAAACGGAATCGGAATAGTCGCCGTATCATCCATCAGGACTGCGGCTGAGCTGGAAGAGGACGAAAGCACGCCGGCATTTGTGCCTTGCTGCGCTGTCACAATAATAATGAGTCTGGTATCAGCCGACATCGTTTCCGGGTAATAGGTATAAGTTCCCGGAAGAATGCTGGCACTGGCCGTCAGACGGACCGGCGTCGCATCGAAGAGAATCTGCGGAATGGGAATGGGACCGTTTTCGGTGTCTGATTTGATAACCTGCGGCTGTCCGGTATCGTTTTTCAGGCTGATAGAGGAACCGGCCGGGAGAGTGACGTTTGATGGCTGAAAGCCGTTTGCAGTCAGTATAATGGATTGCTCGGCCGCTTGCGGAACCAGGTCTCCGCGCAGATTCCCGACGCCCAGATAGAACATGGCGCCAAGCAGCAACACGACGCCGACTCCCGCAAAAGCCGCCAGATTGACAGGACGGGCAGACGGATCGATACGCACATAATCGTTTTGAACCGGCTCATTGACGGATTCTATGCGGACAGTGCCCGAAGACGCAGCAGCATGATTGTCTGCCTGTCTGCCGTCATCTGTCGAGTGCCACTGCGATGAATCAAGTGCGTTATACATGAGAGGAGTGAGAAGAAGCCATGGACTGGCGTCGCCATGCAAAGGCAGTACCGATGCAGGCAGAAACAAGACAGATCAGAGCGATATCGCTTCCCACGCCGGACTCTGTTACAGCCGTGCCGCCGTGTGCCTGGACCGGGTTTCCCTGTGGAGGCGCCTGCGTAAACGGAGTGGTATCCAGAGGCGCCGTAGAGGTTTCGGGGCGGCCGACAACAATCCCCACTTCCTGACTGAACGCGCTTTCCTGATTGCTGGCATCAAACCCGCGTATCGCAATAAAGTACTGCTTACCGACGTCCAGGTCGCGCAGGACAAGGCTCGTTGAGGACTTTCCGATACTGCGCCGCTGCAGATAGCGTCCGGAAGTGTTGCCGTAATACACGTTATAGCCTGCAAGCTGGCTCGACATGAGCGGATCCCACCCCAGAAAGAGGTCGTTATCTTTTGTCGTTACACGCAGATTCTGCGTCTGCAAAAGAGTGAAAGACGATTGTGCAGTGACAGCGCCAGCCGCACTGGAGCTGACAGCTGCAGCATGTTCGCCTGTCCCGGCCACCGCAATGGTGAGCGACGGTGGTGCGATGGCAAGGAGAGGGGTGGTCACTGTACCAACAGAACGGGAAATAGACGTTTCCCCCGACCCGCCAGGAGCGTAGTTATGGAAGCGGATGGAACCAGGCGTTGCCGAGGAGAGAATGCGGAACGTGACGCGCGCCACCGCTGTGTCGCCGGAAGGCAGACCCTCCTTTGTGCTTCCGCCTATTTTTATCACGCCGTTTGGAGAGTCGATTGATTGTTCGCCGGGAAGCGGAATGGAGAGGGGCGACAACAACTCGACGCTGCGCGCTTCGAGCAGAGCCGGATCATAGTCCAGCCAGCTGCGCACAGTGGTGATATCCTGCGGAGTATCAGAGACGACAACAATATCGATGTCTAGAATATCGCCGGCTTTTAGACTGTCTGTCTGCAGTGTCTTGGCATCGCGTATAGAAAATTTCGGACATGCGCTGCGCTCCGGCAGAATGCAATGGGGCGCAAGAGACAGGAGGGGGCCTGTCGTCTGAGCCGCTGCACTGTATCCCGCGAGCATTGTCAGGGCTGTGACAATCGATGTCAGCATGCGCACGATGTGTTTTTTTTGTGTAAACATTTCCTTCTATTATAGCATAAAACAGCTGTTTTAGGCTAGGGTGCAGTAGACAAACTTAAATATATAGTATGAAGTATTAATTGCATACGATGCGTCGGATGCACTATGAACAAACGCGGGTATCAGAGGAATGACAATGCCCGGCGAATCAGAATTGGCAGCGACAATCATTCCGGAAACATGCCTGTGACTGCTATACTCGCGGCGTGAACGCCAACATATTTCTCTTTACCGGCGACAATGGCCATGCCCTGCGCAAAGAACTGTCACGCTGGCGTCTGACATTTGAGGAAAAATACGGACCGGAAAACATCGAGCAGCTCGACGGATCGAAAACATCCTCAAATGAATTGACAGACAGCGTAGCCACATTGCCGTTTCTTGCCGAAAAGCGAATGGTGATAGTCCATCAGATTCCCAAATCGACAAAGGAGCAGATTCAACTTCTGGCAACCAACATTCACCCGGACTGCGTCCTGCTCATTGTCGATGCCAAACCGGACAAGCGAACGGTCGCATACAAGGCCGTAAAGGAAATTGTCACTGTCAAATCGTTTGAACCGCTTTCAGGCACGCAGCTCACGGCGTGGGTAGTGCAGGAAAGTGCGCGTTTTTCACGTGTATGCTCTGGTGCCGCCGCCGCGTATCTTATGGAAATGGTCGGCGAGGATCAGGACATGCTCGCAAACGAGCTGCAAAAAATTGTGGCATTCACACAGCCAGACTCCACTATAGAAACTTCCGTCATCGATCTGCTGTCGGTGCCGTCTGGCCAGCAGGTAATCTGGAAACTGACGGATTTGCTGGGCAGAAAGGATATTACATCCGCAATCTCGTTTCTTCGTCATCGCTACGATCGGGGGGAGGATCCGTATGGGGTGTGGGTGGTATTGCTGAATGCGGTCAAAAATATCGCACTCATCTGGATGGCGTTGCACGAAGGGATATCAGAACGTGATTTGCCGGCAAAAACAGGCATGCATTTTATGAGCATCCGCGGGCTGATACATCTCTGCAAATCCATGTCCCAGACACAGTTGCAGACAGTGGTCGATTTCGCCGCTTCAACCGACATTGCGCTCAAATCAGGCCGTCTGAAATATACAGCCGAACAGCCGCAGGAAGTGATGATAGCGGCAGAACGCCTGTTACTTCATTGTCTGTAGAGAACATTGCCGTACAGATACTACGTGCTGTACCGGCTAGCGGGCACTTTGGATGATACATCAAAAGAAATATAGATTTTTAATCCAAAAAAACGTTACAGGTTCTGAATATTTTTCAAAATAGATTCTTCGGCCAGCTCTTCATTCTGTTGATGCTCTTTTTCAGCTTTGGCTCTCTTTTCCCGTTTTTGCCTGCGCTCTGTATCAATGTCCTCCAGCTTCTTTTGCGACACGCCAGGCGTCGCAGCATCGGTACCTGCGTACTTGGCGTCTATGGCTGCCAATTGTTCTTTTTCGTTTACCAAAATCTCTTCCAGATTTTTTATCTGGTCGGGAGTCATAACAGGCAGGATATTGATCCAGTACTGTCGCTCCTCATTGTTCATGCTTTCGGATTCAGCAACCAGCTGAACTATCGAGGCAAATTTTGCCTGAACATCGGGAGGGATAATGAGATTTGCCGGCTTTTGTTGTTTTGCGTCAGCCACGGATACAGATTACAGCAAGAGACAAAGGCGAGAAAGAGAACAACAGCACAGAACGTAGAAGTGAGAATATAGAACGTTGAATAATAAAAACGTACTTTACTTATAACAAACAAAGAAAATTCTACGTTCTACCGTTCCACGTTCTCAATTCTTCTTTAGATTACTTTCAAAATTTCATACGTATACTTTCCGGCCGGAGCATCCACGTTGATCTTATCGCCCTTTTCATGGCCAAGAAGAGCCTTGCCGATAGGGGATTCATTGCTGATTTTGTGGTTGAGAGGATCCGCCTCCATGCTTCCGACAATCGTGTAACTCTCTGGCTCGTCATCGTCTGTCATATTACGCACTGTGACAGTGGAGCCGATATCAATCATCTTCCCCTTACTGGTCTTCATGGATGCTCCTTCTGTGATAATTTTGGCATTCTTGATCTGATTCTCGAGTTCCAGAATACGGCCTTCGATAAACGCCTGATCGTTCTTTGCCTCTTCGTATTCCGCGTTTTCCGACAAGTCGCCGTATGAAATAGCTTCTTTGAGGCGGGCGGCAATTTCGCTGCGCTTGTTGGTCTTAAGACCTTCGAGCTCTTCTTTCAGCTTCTTCAAGCCTTCCTTCGTAATGAGGATAGATTCGTCGTCTACAAAAGTGGTGGCGTTTGTCATAGTGGGCAAATTGTACTGGAAAAACGTTGAGCGGCAAGAGATTCCCATGTACGTAAAATCTGGGCGACCGAGGTGCAGCGTAAGCTGCAGTTCGGTCGCCCATGGCATTCTATATGGCTGGATTCCTCCAGATTTAGAATGCTGTTGTGGTTGTGTCGGGAACAATGTTACTTGCTCCCAGCGGGACGGTTCTTGCCCGGGTGACGAACGCCCCGGTAGAGAGGGGGTTGCGCCAGAGAGGGCGACTGTTGCTTGGTGGCCACATCGGTGGCCGGCTTGTCCGGGGTGGAAACCAATTCCTCCCGGTAGACCTTCACATCCGTCGGGGCTTCAATGCCGAGTCGGATTTGATTCCGGTCGATCTTGACGACCGTCAGGACGATGTGGTCTCCGATAAGAATCTTCTCACCGATTTTCCTGCTGAGGACAAGCATTTCGTAGACTCCGCTACGATTCGTTCCGCTTGGTGTCCATACCATGGTGTCCATTCCAAAGCGGAACTACACACAGTATATTCAATTATTAAATAACATCAAGTGATAATTTGTCAAATTCTTCAATAATGGTACAATAAAGCCATGAATGTATTCGACAAAGATAGTCTCCGACGTGAAATCATTAACCAGGCAGCCACAAAAGATTTGCTTGAGGCTCAAACCGAAAAGGAGTTTTGGGGAAGAGTTGAAAAGGTATTTCAAGAAACAGGATACACAATGTTTATGCGTCATTTTAATAATTTCCCCGTCAGAATTTTTGGGAAGAGTGGTCTAATTTTAGGATTTGTCGATGCCAGTTGTTCGCATACCGATGGCAACAAGGTTCTTCCTCCCGATATCCAGCAGTATGTGCAAGCAGCAAGAAATAGCGAAACTCGTGCGTTTCATGAATCAGTAGGATTAAAAATTGTAGAGGAATCTGCTCGAGCATCAGTCAAACAATCGATTATTGAAGGCGCGAGAAATGAGCTTCGTTTAAGAGGAATTACAGACGTTATATTTTCTAAAAAGGGTCTGCCAGATGAGTTCTATGTTGGAAATCAGCAACTACGACAAAGGTTAGACGAAGAACTTGTACGAAGCGTTGTATTTGATTCGTTGCGAACACTTGTTGTGGAACATGGATTCCCGTACATGCAGCTGATCTCCTAAGCAGAAGTATACTATTCATCAAAACATTTAGTAAGTCAATTTTATCGCTACTACTAGCTGTAAAATAGGCGTTGCAAGCATAGACAGAGGCCGTATTCATCTTTACACTAGACGCACTATGGCTTCTGAAAACACTTCATACGGCGCGGATAAAATCCAGGTACTGGAAGGCTTAGAGCCAGTCCGTAAGCGCCCGGGCATGTATATCGGTTCCACTGACCAGCGCGGTCTGCACCACTGTGTCTACGAAATCGTCGACAACTCCATCGACGAGGCAATGGCCGGTCACTGTGATCATATCATCATCTCGCTGCACAATGACGGCTCCGTGAGCGTGGATGACAACGGACGCGGTATTCCGGTCGATATCCATCCGAAGACGAAAAAGTCGGCACTGGAAGTTGTGCTGACGGTCTTGCATGCCGGTGGCAAGTTCGGTGGCGATGAAAGCGGATACAAAGTGTCCGGTGGTCTGCACGGAGTGGGTTCGTCGGTCGTGAACGCTCTTTCCAGTTATCTGAAAGCGGAAGTGTATCGCGAAGGTAAGGTGCACATGCAGGAATATGTGCGTGGTAAGCCGAAGGCGGATGTAAAAGTAGTCGGCAAAACGGAAAGGGGAAACGGCACCAAAATCACATTCATGCCTGACGATGAGATTTTCGATACGCTCGAATTCAGTCTCACAACCATGCTGGCACACTTCCGCCAGCAGGCATACTTAACGCGCGGCATCACCATTTCCGTTATGGACGAGCGCGAAAAGCGCCCGGAGGAAGACAGGAATCTGACACGTCTGTATCGTTTCCAGTTCGAAGGCGGGATTGCCGCTTACGTCCGTCACTTAAACCAGGACAAGCAGCCGATCGGCGAAGTGATCTGGTTCGAGAAAGACACGCCGGACGGTTTTGTGGAAATAGCCATGCAGTACAGTCAGGCGTTTGCCGAACAATCCATCTCCTTCTGTAACAATATTCATACAATAGAGGGAGGAACGCACATGACCGGTTTCAAGGCCGCCCTCACCCGTACCATTAACGCCTACGCCCGCAAAGAACAGATTCTCAAAGAAAAAGACGAGAACCTGACGGCAGATGACGTTCGCGAGGGACTGTCTGCCATTATCTCTGTTCGCATTCGCGAGCCACAGTTTGAAGGACAGACCAAGAGCAAGCTCGGCAATGCCGAAATGAAATCTGTCACCGAAAGCGTGGTCAACGACAAGTTCGCCCAGTATCTGGAAGAGCATCCTGCAGATGCCAGGAACGTTATCGGCAAATGTTTGCTCGCTGCACGTGCCCGTATGGCTGCCCGTGCCGCTCGCGATGCCGTTATCCGAAAGGGCGCACTGGAAGGAATGACGCTGCCTGGAAAGCTTGCCGACTGCAGCTCCAAGAATCCGGAAGAATGTGAACTGTACATTGTGGAGGGAGATTCCGCCGGTGGCTCTGCCAAGCAGGGACGCAACCGCGAGTTCCAGGCGATTCTGCCGATTCGCGGAAAAATCCTGAACGTCGAACAGGCCAGACTGGATAAAATGCTTGCGAACAATGAAATCAAATCCCTCATCATCGCCATGGGCATGGGTGTGGGGGAAGTGAAAGATATTTCCAAGCTCCGCTACGCGCGTATTGTCATTATGACCGATGCCGACGTGGACGGAGCGCACATCCGCACTTTGCTCCTTACGTTCTTTTACCGTTACTTCCAGGAAATGGTCGATGCCGGTCATTTGTACATTGCGCAGCCGCCGTTGTTCAAAGTAAGCCTCGGCAAGGAATCCCGCTATGCCTTTAACGACGCAGAGAAGACAAAAATACTCAAAGAGTGGGGCATCGATCCGAAGGAACTGGAGAATCAGGAGGAATCCGAGGAGGAAAACGCGGAGGAGAGCGCAGATGCGCAGCCGCAGGAAACAGAGGCAAAGGGAAAGTCCAAAGCAAAGGTTGCAAAAGAGGCGCCCAAAACCAAGCGTCCGAATATCCAGCGTTACAAAGGTCTGGGAGAAATGAATCCGCAGCAGCTGTGGGAAACAACAATGGACCCGTCTGTGCGCGTCATGCTCCGTGTCACAACCGAGGATGCCGAAAAGGCAAATGCGGTCTTCACGACGCTTATGGGAAACGAGGTCGCCCCGCGCAAGAAGTTTATCCAGACGCACGCAAAGGGCGTCAAGAATTTAGACATTTAAATGATGGATTGAATTCGAATAATCTTGAAGAATTCCCAATCTCCAATAACCAACTACCAAGACCTGCATATGAAGTGCTTCTTGGTAATTGGAGAATTGGTATTTGGTAATTTATACTCCCGGATCCGCAAACTCACCCAATTTGTCGGTGATGGAATAGGTGTCCAGATTGTCGGCACCGATGAGTTCCACAATCTGAGGAATGGCCTGATCGAATTTGATCTGCTTCTGTTTGCCCGCCTGCATGTCGCGCAGGATGATCGTGTTTTCCTTCACTTCCAGCTGGCCCAGAAGCAGGGTGTAGCGGGCCTGAAATTTATCGGCAAGCCGCATCTGGCTTTTAAGACTTGCCTCACCCAGAGCACCCACGGTGTGCACGCCAAGATCACGCAATTCACTGACGAGTGAAAGACATTTCTTTTTCGCTTCCGGTCCAAGCTGTGCCACGAATACATCCACCTGATCTTTGTCCGGCGCTTTTACGCCTGCTTCCTGCATATGCCAGATGATACGCTCGACACCGACGGCAAAGCCCACTCCCGGTGTCGGCTTGCCCCCGAGCTGCTCCATGAGATAGTCGTACCGACCGCCGCCGCCAACCGCGTTCTGTGCGCCGGTGGATTTGTCCCAGAATTCAAAGACAGTCTGGTTGTAGTAATCCAGTCCGCGCACAAGCTGATTGTTCTCCACGTATGCAATGCCGAGTGTATGGAGATAATCAAGCAGTGTTGCATGATACTTCTTGCTGTCGTCGCTGATGAACTGATCCAGCGTCGGAGCCATTTTCACCAGAATGCGCGTATCTTCTTCTTTGGAATCGAGCAGGCGGAGCGGATTTGTCTGCAGGCGTTGTCTGTCTACTTCGGGCAGATTGCGCTCTTTGCCGGTAAAATACTCTTTGAGAGCCTGTACGTAATTCTTGCGGTCTTCCGGCGAACCGATGTTGTTAATCTGCAGCGTGAGACGATCGAGGATCATCAAATCCTGAAAGATTTTTACCAGTACATGAATCATCTGTGCGTCGATGGACGGATCGCTCAAGCCGATCACCTCAAAATCAAACTGATGGAATTGGCGATACCGTCCTTTCTGCGGCCTGTCGTAGCGGAAACACTGGCCAAACGCGTAGAGTTCCACCGGCTGCGGCAGCTGGTCCATGCCATGTTCAATGAACGCGCGGCAAATACCCGCCGTAAATTCCGGACGCAGGGCATACTGCTTGTCAGCTGTATCAGCTTCTCCTTTACGGCCAACGGCAAACAGTTCTTTTTCCACAACATCGGTATGGTCTCCAATTGCCCGTTCAAACAGCGCACGCTCTTCGAACATCGGCGGATCGATACGCTTGTAACCGGCCTGACGCGCGCGGTGGCGGACAGCTTTCTTGATGTAGGTCATGTACTGATGATCCACCGGAAGAACATCGTGGACACCTTTGGGAGAACGGTATTTAAGTTCGGCCATAGAAAAAAGGAAATTGGCTTAGAATAAAGCTCACAGTAGTGCTGGAGTGTACCAGTACAAAAGGAGTTTGTCGAGACTGGCAACTCGTGCTGCCGTTCATTTACAGCTCAAAAGGCGTTTAAGACGGGGAAACCGGATTATGTGCGATTATTTTGGCTAGATCGAGAGGGGAATTTAAGTATAATGCCGAAGCTCACGGTGCAACCGTGATTGTTGTTACCACAAGTACAGCATCTTGAAAAAGCAGCATGGCGATCGTAGCTCAGCTGGTTAGAGCATCTGGTTGTGGTCCAGAGGGTCGTGGGTTCGAGCCCCATCGATCGCCCCAGTAATCATTTAGAGGCTGTCGGCACGGATTATGGCAACCGGCGTGTCATCCGGCACTGCCTGATTCTCCGGCTTCTTTGTAGTCTCCGGTGCCCTAATCGGCGTATCGGTCGGCGGTGTTATGGGCTGAGCGGAAGTGTTTGCTTCCGGCATTTTTGCAGCGACGGGGGCTGTAGACACGACGGATTGCTCCGCGGCAGAAAAAGGCATGGAAACGTCTGGTGCAGCCGGTATCTGAGGTGCGACGGCGGGCTGTAACGGCTCAGGCGCAGACGAGTCAACGGAGGGTTTCTGTGTCAGCTTCTCGTTTGGCTGGCTGACAGCAGACTGAGGAATGACGGCAGGTTTCGTCGCAGCGGACGTCGCAGGTGTCGAAACAACCGGTACAGGAGGGTTTGTAAACGTTGCCTGCCCGGGTGAGTCTGCAGCAAGCGATGGGGAAGGCCTGATTGCCGCTACCGGAGCAACCGGATTCACTGAGCCTGTTGACGAATTCAGCATGGCGGTCTTCTTTTTTTTGCGACGACGCCTTCGTTTTTGACTGGAGCTGACGCCGGTTTGCGACTGTTGCGCCTGAACGGACGACGGTGATATGCCGCCAGCGGATATTCCGGCTGATGCAGGCATAATCACGGGGCCGGACGAGCTGAGTGCCGTTTGCCGGTCCGGAGTTTTAACAGCTGACGCAGGCAGTGTCTGGGGCTTCGATGTCTGCCGTACCTCTGCGGATGCTGGCGTGCTTGAAGGCGACGCAACAGCAGATAGACTCTTCTCATTGTCCGTCTGCGGCGAAGCCGCTGCATCCTCTGCTTCAAGCGCCCACGCTAACGTGGCATCAGGGCTCGCGAACGTTTCCGGCGTAATGCCAGATACTGCATCCGTCGCTTCTGTGCCAGCGGCGGCAGTGGGTTCATACGTCAGCGACTCCGACGCCTGTCTGAGCCAGTCCGGCGTCGGAGCATCGTGTGCTGTTTCGGGTATGACATGGTCCGAAGGAGGCGGAAAATTGTCTGCATCCGATGAAGGGACGCCAGAAACGGCCGGTGTCTCCTGTAACCAGGCCGGAACATTTTGCTGCACATTCCCAGATGAACCGGCTTGTGCGACAGCAGTTGTGTCCGCCGTGTCTGAACCGGAAGTAACGGAGGGGGCAGACGTGCTGAGCCACGACGGAACAGGTCCGCTGTCTGCAAGAGGCACGGCATTGTCACGTTCCTTGCTTTTGAATTCTGCCTGAGCCCGTTCACGGTCACTGACAGTCTCTTCGGTCTGTTGCGATACACTGGACACAGAAGACGCCTCACGCTTGATCGGCATGATCGTCGCTGTCTCCGCAATGTCCGTCTTCTTTTCGGGTCTGAACAAATTGTCCTCCACTTTTTCCAGAGTCTGCTGCAACCGGCCGGCTGTCATTTTTTTAATCCAGGACAGAATTGCAAACAGCACAAGACCGATAATGACAATGAAAAAAACAATAAGACCGACTTTCACATAATTGCCTATCGACGGAAAAGAGAACGGCTTTTGAGTTGTCGCGGATGATGCCGCACTGGTTTGCGGTGCGGACGATGCGGAAGAGGAAATAGGTATCTCCACAATCGGCGCCGAAACATGCACAGTGGTGGTATCCGAAAAAATAATCTGACTGGATACCAGATCACGGACGACGAGCGATACGGTGTAATCACCGGATTGCGAATAGGTATGCGTTGGCGCATCAAGCAGGCTTTTGGTCCCGTCCCCGAAATCCCATTCAAACAGGAGCTGTCTGCTTTGAAGCAACGGAAGCGGGATATCGGAAAGGAATCCTGTTGTAAGACCGCGCCTTTCGATGGTAAAACTGCCGCTTCTTTCCGGCTGGGAAAGAGAAACACTGGTGCCGTCAAATGCGATGCTCACCTGCTGGTTTGCCGATGTGCCGGCCGCGTCTTTTACATGCAGCGTGATTGTTCGGGGTGTCGAGACGGGACGAATGAAAACAATCAGAGGCCATCCCGACTGTTGGCTGTAGGTGCCTGCATTGTCGGCGTCATTGTCAAATTTTCCGTCGCCGTCTGCATCAACGGTGTTATCCAGATCAACGTTGTACTGGGCGACTGGTCCTTTCGACTGTCGCGCGTCAAATGTGACAAAACCTCCATCGGGCGGAAGGTGCACATAGCCCGAACGCTCCTCGGGAAGAGTGACGAGCTTTGCCTGTAACTGCGCTCCGGTGGAGGACTCAAGCGGCAGGATATCCGGGACATCGGTGACTGTGATCTGAAACGTGTGGTATTCGGTACGCGTGCGTGCTGGGTCCTGAATATTGACATCCAACAGATACGTGCCTGGCTCAATCTGGCGCGACTGAAAATATCTGTTGCGCTGGGCGTTCACAAATGTACGGTCTTTGGTGAGAATCCAGCTGAATTCCGGCTGCAGAATCGATGTGTCCACTGTCAGTTCGATTACCTGTCCGGTTCGGACAGACAACGAGGGGATGACTGATGTCTGCGCATGAACACGCACTCCGGCACTTGCGGTCATCACGACAGCCAGACAGACACACAGCCGTTTGATGGATATCGACAGGGGCATTAGACAATAATGGAATTGAAGAACATCACTATGACGCGTGAAAGCAGAATGACCACCAGACCGATGACGGTGTATATGACAATTTTCTTCGCCTTGTCCTTGTTGCCTTCGTCACCGTTGCTGAATATGAGATACAAGCCGGCAACAACCACGGTCACCATGGCAAACAACGTGACATAGTTCAGTATGAATACCAGCACGCTCAGAATAAGTTCACGGAGTCCGCCGTCTGTTTTGATACCGGTACCGCTCAGTCGCGATCCAACGTAATTCAGTCCTCCCAGAATGGAGAAGTTTTCATCCCCGCCGAACACCGCCGCGCTGGCGGAGCCGGGCGAGAACGCAAGGCTTGCAGCCGCTGCAATACGTGCCATCCATCCTTGTCGGCCGGTCGTCAATGAGTTTTTCATGGGTAGGAAGAGAAAATATCATACTATAATAGCAGAAAATCCTCTTTCTATCCAGTGTCTTTTGCCACTTTATATGCCAGTTTCGCGCAAGAACAAGCGCCGCTGTCCCATTTCAGCCCGGGCGGTACTGGAAAAAGCGGATATTCCGGCACTTCTGGTGACAAATCTGGTGAATCTGCGCTATTTGTCCGGCCTGACTCTGTCCGCCGGCTACGGGCTTGTGAGCCCCGGAGGTATAACGCTGTTTCTTGATGACCGCTACCTGGAAACCGGCAGACACGCTGCATATGCAGGGCTTTCCGTTCAGCCGATCAAGTTATTTGAGCGGTATGTTTCGCGGCTGAAAGGGTGTGCGGCGGAATCGGACAGTCTCACAGTGGCGGCACTACAAAAGTTACAGGAGAAACTGCCGGATGTGAGATTTCTCCCGTCTGTCGGGGCAATTGAATACTGGCGACGGAGCAAATCCGCAGACGAGCTGCGTCGCGTTCGAAAGGCGTGCCGCATGACAAAGAAAATGCTGAGACAGGTACCCGGTATGCTCAGAGCCGGCGTGACCGAAAAGGAGATTGCCTGGAACCTGACACTGCTCGCACACGAATACGGGGCTGACAGCATGGCATTTGACACTATCGTCGGATTCGGAACGAACACGGCCTTGCCGCATCACCGTCCGACAGATCGCGTACTGGCAGCCGGAGACCTGGTCCAGATAGATGTCGGGGTTGTGTATCAGGACTACTGCAGCGATTACAGCCGGGTGTTTTTTACGGCAGCTCCGACTGTCGACCAGAAAAAAGCGTATACGTCTCTGCTAAAGGCAAAACGGGAAGTGACGGCACGTATACGGCCTGGTGTCACGGTCGGCTCCCTCGACGCTCATGCACGTAAAATTCTTGCGCGGGACGGATACGAAAAGGAATTCTGTCACGCACTGGGGCATGGAGTGGGACTGGAAATACATGAAGGCGTTGTTCTCTCCACGCGAATGGCCGAAACCCCGTTACTGCCGGGAGAAGTGATTACCATAGAACCCGGCCTGTATTTTCCGGGCAAGTGGGGCATGCGCGTGGAAGACACGGAAGTGGTGCCGTTCTCACGCTGATCTGGCGGCTCGAATATGACGCCGGATCTCATGAATGGCAAAAAGCGCGATGGCCGCAATAAGAGGCAGGATATAGTACACCGCACGATAGACGATAAGCGCTGCCATCACCGAAGACGTGCCGAGACGAGGCGGAACGAGTACCAGAATCACGCCCTCAAACACGCCGATTCCGCCTGGCACCTGACTGGCGAGGCCCGACAGTTGCGCAAGCAGAAAAATGCCGAAGTACAAAAAGAACGGTATGCCAGGCGGCAGCAGGGAGTACAGAACGCCGGATGCCAGCAGAAGCTCCAGTGAGGCAACGGCAATCTGGGCGACAAGCAAATCCGTGTCCAGTTTTGGAAGCTGCCATTTGCCTACGGTCATCGGCTTTGTATTGACGATATTCCAGATCACAAAGCCTATGAGAGCAACCAGAAACAAAAATCCCAGGGGCTGCGCGTCCGTAAAGGGAAGATGAAAGGAGCGGGGGATCGGCAGCGGGCGAAACAGAAAGAGAATGCTGCCGACAGTCAAAAACCCCAGCCAGAATGTAAGCGTACAAAAGCCGATGATTTCCGTTATGCACTTGATGGAGATGCCGGCCTGCGAGTACAGGCGATAACGGATGGTACTGCCGCTAAGCATGGGAAAGCCGATATTATGCCCGAATGCATAGCAGAGAAATGATGTCATTGCGATCTTCCAGTACTGCAGGTGATGACCGATAAACCGCAGGGCCAGACTGTCAAACGACGTCAGAATAAAGTAATCCAGACAGGTAAACAGCAGTGCGGCAAGAATGCGACGGTGAGGAATGGAACTGATGCTGATCAAAAGAGTGTGCGAGTGCAGAAGCATCAGCTTTTGCCGTAGCACCCAAACGGCCAGCACAAACAATGCCAGGCCGAAAATCGGGCCCACGCTCTGCGCGGCAATTCTCCGCAAAAAACGCATGGTGGTTCGTAGCGAATGCACCAAATCAGTGTAGCAGCGGGACGAAAGTTGGCAATCCTGCCATATGCAAGCCGCAGTAAAAAACCTGTCTTGTACAATGAATATGTTACGTGGCCGCGCCAGACAGTGCATTGCTTTGCATTGTCATTTGACTGTTTCTCAGTCCTGTAAAAATCGCACGAGCGCTTTTTCTGGTATGATCGTTTCATATGGCACGACCAAAAATTGCAGTTCTCTATATGGGAGGATCGATCGGGATGGTGCAAAACCAGAAAACCGGCCGCATCGATCCCGTTGAATCCCTCTCGGAAATCCACCGGTTTCTCCCCGAAGCGCAGCGCGAGGTGGCCTTGGATTTTCACTCGCTTGCAAATGTGGGCTCGTCGGAAGTGACACCGTCTCATTGGGTCGATATCTGCAATACCATCGTGGATTTGTATGATTCCTGCGAAGGATTTGTCGTCATCCACGGAACCAATACCATGAGTTATACCGCTGCTGCAGTTGCCTTTGCGCTGCAAAATCTAAGCAAACCTGTTGTGTTCACCGGCTCGCTTTTACCTCTCAACGATCTGGGCAGCGACGGTCGCATGAACCTGACATTCGCGATCCGTGCTGCACAGCTGGACATTGCGGAAGTCTGCGTGGTCCTCGGCCCGCGTGTGCTACGAGGCGTCCGTGCCAAAAAAGTCGAACAATCCATTTTTCAGACGTTCGACACACCAAAGTTCCCGCCTCTCGCCGAATTCAGTGCAGCCATTCTGCAAAGCCCTCAGCGATTTGTGCGACGTAAACGGTCGCTTTCTGCCGCAATCGGCTTTGATCCCAATGTCGTCTCCTTAACGCTGCACCCTGGTATGCCGGAAAAATATTTTGACGCGGTGCTGGGTGCGAAGCCGCATGGCATAGTTTTGCGTGCCTATGGACCGGGAATGCTGCCCGAAGGCCTCTTTCCGTGGGTACGCAGGGTGACAAAAGAACAGATACCGCTTGTCATCACCTCTCAGCTCATACGCAGCGCCATCGATCTGCACTTTTTCCGCAAACAGCTTCAGCTCGAAGAGCTGGGGGTTATTTCCGGCAAGGACATGAGCTACGAGAGTGCTGTGGTTAAGCTGATGTGGGCGCTCAAGCAAACAGATTCGGTCAGGAAAATCCAGGAGCTCATGGAGAAGAATCTTGTCGGAGAAATGGACTAGCCGCGTCAGCTGCTACGTCGATTGCTGTTCTCCAAAACTGAAACGTAGCATTTTCTGCGACAGGAATCTGGTATTGTCAACGGAGGCATTTTCCATCAGTAAACCGAAAACGATAAAAATTGCGCCGAGGATCTGATGATGCGAGACGGATTCATGCAGAATGAGAGCCGCAAATATCATACCGGAAACCGGCGTCGCATTTTGAATGAGCGCCACTTTTGTCGCCGGCAGCCTGTCCAGGGACGCGTACAGAAGGCTGATGTTCAGAAAGCGGGAGAAAAATGCGAAGCACAACAGCGGTATCAGGCTGGAGGCAGGAAAGACGGACAATTCCAGATATAGCGGAGAACCGAAAACGGCGCCAAGCACAGCCACCAGAAAGATGCCACTGATGTTGCGCAAAAACAACGCCACTTCCGGATGTACATCGCTCAGGAATTTTTTAAAGAGAATCGTGCCGACGGAAAACACCGCACCGGCAGAAAGGATGAGCATGTCTCCCACATGAATGCCGAATGATTCATGCGTACCGCCAAGCGCTATAATCCCGACACCGCACAGCGCAATGCCGGCACCGATGACCTGCATGCGATTGAGGGATTCGCGAAGAAACAGTTTGCCGTACATCAAAACGAAAAAAAGCTCCGCCGACGACAGCATTGCGGCATTGACCGCAGTGGTGTACTTAAGGCCGGTAAACCATAGAAAAGGCGCTATGCCGGAATTAAGAACGCCGACGAGCAGTCCGACGAGCAGTTGTTTCTGTGAAAGTCTGGCAATCTGTCTGATGAGAGGCAGCAGACCGAGAGTGAGGATCACAAATGTCGCAACGAGGCCCTCGCTTAAAAGAAGCAATGTCACCGGAGACAGAAATTCAGTAAGCCCTTTGGCGAGCGAGCCGTACGTGCCGTCAAAAATTACCGATCCCAGCGCAAAGACATAACCGGTTTTCTCCAGCGCATGCAGCTGGCGCCTGTGACGCAGTGTGTACGATGAGTGTATGTGTTTCACGTGTTATATTATAACATAATTAAAAATATTAAACAAGCTTAAGATCAAAAAAACCGCATCCACGAGCGCTGTACAGCTACCGGATAAAATTGAATGGTGCCGAGGGTGGGAATTGAACCCACACATCCGGTTATGGATAAGGGATTTTAAGTCCCTCGCGTCTACCATTTCGCCACCCCGGCACGTCCAAATACTATACGGCAATCGCAAGCAAAACAATTGCCGCCTTACACCGGTAATTGCTCAGGTCGTACCGGACTGGCCTGTTGATCGGCCGGTCTTTGTCCGATTTTCAGAACTTCACCGGAAACAGGGTCAATTTCTTCGGCCTGCACAATAAGACGCCGCAAAGTCGTTCCGACCGGCGTACACGTCATGAGAGTGGATATGCGCTTGTCCAGCGGTTGGTCCAGCACCGACACGTTATTCGGGCTCACTTCCATTTTTTGGGTTACCCGGTACTGATGCAGATCGCCTCTGTAATAGAGTGAATAGGTATCGCCGATACGAATGTTACCCAGAGTCGCAAATACATCCTTGTACGCACTGGCAACACCTGGATAAAAAGAACTGTGGCCGGTCATGAACACATTCCCAGTTTGCCCCGGCCTGGCGGAACCGGGATAATGCACCACGCCAAGCAGTAAAGACGCCTGGACATCTTTTTCAAACTGAACCCAGTTCTGTGCAATCAACGCATCAACTTTCGGCTCCACAACTGGCGCATTTATTCCAAGCGACGGTATGATGATGCGATTGCTGGGCGGTCCAACCGGCGGCAAATGCGCAAGCAGACTGTCATTGGTCTGCGCAAACGACAGATGCGAAGCGGCCAATGCAGAGACTCCTGTCTTCTGCCCGATGATATCGGCAAGCGCATGCTGCGTCTGCAAATCGTTTCCCAGCGCCAGATCGGCTTTGGCGATCTGCCAGAAGCTCTGATAGTTGATGCCGACAAACAGTGTCACAAAAATGAGCGCGAACGTGCCGCCGAAGCGAACGGTGTCGATGAGAAAGAGTGAAAGCTTGCCGCGCGGCTTCGTCTTTTTCCTCTTGCCGATGGTGACAGGCCTGGCTGCGATGGCTGCAGATCGTACGAGAAACGTTTGTGCTTGTGAAGGGAATTGCCGGAAATATTCCAGGGACTGATGCACTGTGCCGGTCCCCGAATCGGCAGCAGCTCTGTATTGGTTTTTACTCTCACGCATCGTTCTGGAAATCCAGCCGTGTGTCTGACGGGCGATCGAATGCAGAACCCGCGGAAACTGTGTCTCAGCAGCACTGGATTCATCCAAGGCAGAAGGAGCGTGCCATGGCTCCTCGACAGTGGTGGTCCAGCCCCCTGTTATCACAGGCTCCGGCAATGCAAAGGTATTCGCATTTCCTGTTTCCTGAATCGGAGAAGCAGCAGAAAGGACAGTGTCAGAATTATTGTTTTGTTTGTCATCAGACAAAATCACAATGTTTCCATTGCTGTCGTAACAGGCACGGTGGAGGTGTGGATGAGAAAGTGACATGAAGGTTTCCTATTATTGTATCACAAAACAGGCTTTTTTTTTTTTTTTCGACGGTGAATTACCAATTACCAAAAGCCAACTGCCAAGAGTTTGGGAATTGGCAGTTGATTTTTGGGAGTTACTGAATAACCCCTCCTCCCACCACTTCTTCGCCTCTATAGAGCACAATCGACTGACCTGGTGCCTGGGGTGGCTCGGGCGTGTCGAATCTGAATGTGCCCTGATTGCCGGAAAAGGTAAGTGTTCCATGCTTTTTGGGGCACAGCGACCTGTTGCGATACTGGAACGTAACGGGAACATTGGCATCCGGACTCCACGATAGAAAGTGCATGCTGTGCAGCCGCACTTCGCTCGTCATCTCTGATCCCTTCGATGACACAATCAAGCTATTGGAGGCAGGGGTTTTTGCGACCACTTCTAATGGAACTTTTAGCCCGCCGATTTTGAGCCCTCTGCGCTGACCAATGGTATACAGCGGCAATCCCTCATGAGTGCCTACCACTACTCCGTCTCGACGGACGATCGGCCCGGGTTGGAGTGCATCGCGCAAATGACGCTTGAGAAATTCCTGTGGCTGCTTTTCCGGAAAAAAACACAGATCCTGGCTCTCTTTGTAGCCATCTGGCAGCGGCACGCCATACTGCTTGGCCAGACCGTACACATCTTCCTTGAGCATCGCCCCAAGCGGAAACAGTACGCGACTGAGCGCTGATTGTTCGACGCCGTACAAATAATAGCTCTGATCTTTGGTGGCATCGATTGCTTCCAATAAAATATGGCGACCAGAACCGTCGGGCAGTCGTTCGAGTGCGATACGGGCGTAATGGCCTGTTGCCAGTTTGTCACAGCCGAACCGATCTGCCAGCTCAATCAGTTTGCCGAATTTGATACTCCTGTTACAGCCGATACACGGGTTGGGCGTGAGTCCCTGCCTGTATCCTTCCAAAAACGGATCGACGACCGATTCCTTGAACTCCTGCTCCAGATCGATAATGTGCAACGGAATCTTCAGATCCGCTGCGACTGTTTTGGCTCTGGATGCCGTTTGTGTGTTGCAGCATTTGCTGGGCAGAATCTGAGCCAGTGGCGGCGCAAGAGGGTCGCTCCATAAAGTGAAGCGGACGCCGACAATATCGTGCCCCTGCCGTGCAAGCATGTGAGCGACAACACTCGAATCAATTCCGCCGGACATGGCAAGAAGAATGCGCATAGCGCCGAATCATAAGCCTTCGTACCGGCTTTTTCAATACTAGGACTGCTTTTTCGCCCTCTTTTTCTTCCCGACTGCATGGACTGTGTGATGCAGGTCCGGCAAATCACGGAAGACAAAAATCATCCACAGCACCAGAATCGCCGTAGGAGCAAAGGGCACGTGAAAGTTAAAAACCGACTGAAGCAACGAATAGAGAATCGACAACGTCATCGCGTGCATCGACATCCGATACACCTCTCCGTACGAGACATCCTTGCGCATAATGAGGCCAACAACCAGGACCAGAAGAGATGCAAAAAGAAGGTAGAGCAAATTCCACAGTAACCCCAACGCGGCTCCGGCAAACGGCCATACAACAAGGAGGGCGACAACCAGATACTTCAAAAAGGAAGGAATACCATCTATGTATGGTGTAGCCTGAGTCAGAAACTGATCGTATTTCTGCCGGTTGATCGTTACAGGCTTGTCGTCTGCTTTTTGATCAAACTGCTGCACTTTGTACGATCCATCGCGCTGATTGTCCGGGTACACGACAGATTTTTTCGTGACCAGAATGAGGGTGTGATAATCCGCAAAATTGTCCGGATTAGCTTTGGTATCAATAGTAATGAATGAATCGTATCCTTTATTGCTCTTCATGATTTCCTCTTTCAGCTGAGGCGGATAGTCGATGATATACGGTTCTTTGACATTGGTGGACAACTCGCCGTTTGCCACTTTTATGACAAGCTCCGGCGGATAAGCCGATGCAAGATAGTTTTTCGCACCAGCGACGAACCCCGGAGCCTTGCTGATGAAGACCGAAAGGCTGATGCTTAAAAGCACGGATGAGACAAGCGTGACAAGCAGCAGCAGAAAATACAGATATCGCAATGAAAACCAGAACGATTTTCCGCGAAGTTCCTGATAGTAAGAGGTGTCAGAAACGCTTCGCTTAAAATGATGAAAGAATGCAGGCTTGGAAGGCATATGTAACAAATCGTAGCGCATTAACGTATGTATTTCCACCGGCAGATGATAAATGCAACATCGAATCATCAGTCTGTCTGCTACAATTGCATCTCTTTTCCCACACGATGTATGGCCACCTCTAAAAGCACTTCCACGCCATCGACTGCCAAAGACTTCTTTCTGCATCTGCTTACGATTGTCACGCTGTACGGATCCGTCATCAGCCTGATTACACTGCTCTTTCAGTACGTGAATTATCTGCTTCCCGATGTACTCGACTACTCACGTGTGGGAATTCTGGATGGCATCAAGTGGTCAACGGCGTATCTTGTCATTATGTTCCCGGTCTTTCTTTTTACGTCGTGGCTCATCAATAAAGATTTGTCTCAGCACGAGGAAAAAGCCGAATATCGCATTCGCAAGTGGCTATTGTATTTAACGCTTTTTATTGCAGCAATTACGGTGATCGGCGACCTGGTGGCACTCGTGTATCGTTTCCTGGATGGTGATATTACGCTGCGTTTTGCTCTCAAAATTCTGATTGTCCTTGTCGTTTCCGGCAGCATGTTTGGCTATTATTTGTGGGATGTGCGTCGGACAGATTTCAGAAACAGTTCTCTTCCGCGCATGGCTGGCATTCTCTCCGCAATTGTTGTTATCGCGAGTATTGTCGCCGGCTTCTTCCTTATCGGCTCTCCGGCAGACCAGCGCAGGGCTCGCTTGGACGAGCGTCGCACGAACGACTTAAGCACGATTCAAAATCAGGTGGTCTATTATTGGACAAACAAAGGAATGCTGCCCAAGTCTCTCAAAGATCTCAACGATCCAATCAATGGATACACTTCTCCGCTGGATCCTGAAACAGGTGCAGAGTATCAGTATTCAGCCGTGTCTCAATATACATTCAAACTGTGTGCCGACTTTGCCACTGCCTCTCCGCCGCAAGCGACCGATGCGAAAGCGATTCCTGTTTCACGGGATTTGTACTCCCAAAACTGGGTGCAC
This sequence comes from uncultured Candidatus Peregrinibacteria bacterium, assembly GCA_937863435.1. Taxonomy (GTDB): domain Bacteria; phylum Patescibacteriota; class Gracilibacteria; order Peribacterales; family Peribacteraceae; genus JAGOTD01. The sequence continues at coordinate 15,530 of CALMES010000080.1, read as the reverse complement.
GCCAAAGGAAACGTCTGCTTCGAGAGGACAATTGATCCGGAAATCTACAAGCCATCGCCCAAGGTAGCGCCAGTTGTTCCCGCGCAAAAATAGGCAGATAAAAAGTATGCAGAATTCAGAATGGAGGATGTTGTATACTGAACTATAATTCTCTATTCTGCATATCCGATACTGCATACTTACCCATGATTGATAAAGTAAAAGCATTTGTAAAAGAACACGATGATTTGCAGAAAAAACTGCAAGATCCTGCCGTGTACGGAGATCAGAAAGAAGTGGCGAAGATTTCGCGCCGCATCAAACAGCTTGATCCGATCACAAAAAAGTACGCCGAATACAAGCAGGCGGAAGATACGATTGCCGAAGTGGAGAACGTGAAAGACGATCCGGATCTGCTGCTGATCGCCAAAGAGGAGGCGAGTATTGCACGCATGAAAATCGAAAAGCTGGAAGACGAACTTAAACGTCTTTTGGTTCCTCGCGATCCTAACGATGAAAAGAGCGTCATTCTGGAAGTGCGCGCCGGTACGGGCGGTGAAGAAGCGGCATTGTTTGCCGCTGAGCAGCTGAAAATGTATTTGCGTTATGCCGAGAAGAAAGGCTGGAAAATAGAGTTGATGGATACGTCCGTTGCCGATGCCGGTGGCATAAAAGAAGCCTCGGCACGTATAGAAGGGGATGGCGTGTACGGCGATTTAAAGTATGAATCCGGCGTGCACAGAGTTCAGCGCATTCCGGCAACAGAAAACAAGGGGCGCGTGCATACATCCACGACAACCGTGGCTATTTTGCCGGAAGCAGAGGAAGTGGATATGGAAGTTCGCAACGAAGATTTGCGCATCGATACATACCGCGCTGGTGGTGCTGGTGGTCAGCACGTCAACAAAACAGAGAGTGCTGTGCGCCTCACGCACATTCCAACAGGAGTAGTCGTTGCCTGCCAGACCGAACGCAGTCAGATAAAAAACCGCGCACTTGCCATGAGCTTGCTACGCAGCCGTTTGTACGCAGCCGAACAGGAAAGACTGGCCAAGGAGCGTGGAGATATGCGTGCCGGCCAAGTAGGTTCCGGTGATCGCAGTGAGAAAATTCGCACGTACAACTTTCCGCAAGATCGCATAACAGATCATCGCATTAATCAGAACTTTTCGAACATTCCGAAAGTGATGGAAGGGGAGTTAGATGACATCATTGGTGCACTTAAAATTTATCAGGAAGAAGAATTATTAAAAAAGTTGTAAATTAACAAGAAAAGGCTTGACCCGATCAAGCCATTCATTTAATGTTCACGCGCGTTTTTTTATCCGTTGTTATTTCCTACAACTACAATGAGTGCTGAAAAGATATCATTTGCCAATCTGAAACTTTTATACGGTGGTCCTGGAAAAAAAGTAAACTTAACCGATGTATACAGTCAAATTAATGCTACAACGAACAAGGTCAACGGTTTACTGAATGCTGAAAAAACCGATGCAAAACTTACGGGAGACACCCACAACAAAGATTTATCGTCGGACGCTGCGTAAAGCATCTGTCCGCTGAGCAATCAATGCGCTTGTTCCAATGTCCTTCCGGAAACGGACAGGGCCTTTGAACTGATCGCAAGCTTGTGCGCAGATCGTTTGAGCAAGGCCAAGAGTCGATGCAATTCCCACCACACCCGCACTTCTCGATCCGCCAAGGTGTAATGCCCCTTCGGCGTCTTCCGATACATCGCCGTAGTACAGTTTGACATCGTCTGGAATCGTATCTGGCAATGTCAGCAATTCGCCTTTCTCATTTTTCGCGTCCGGGTAACTTTTCGGAACGATATATTTACAGACAGTGGCCTTCTTTTCGAATGTTACGAGACTGTCGGAAAGCGAGCCGTCGATAATGCTCAAACAAATATCGACAAAATCAGAATTCAGAATCGAAAGCAGATTCAAGACTTCCGGATCGCCAAAGCGCGCATTGAATTCAATCACGCGAATGCCGTCTTTCACAGCAATGTATCCGCCGTAGAGAATTCCCTTATACGGCTCCCCGCATTCTTTCATGAGAGCCGCTGCCACTTGGCGATTGATGATTTTGGCTTGCTCGATATCCGACGGAGCAAGGAAGGGGAGTGAGTGATTGGCGTCCGTGTATGTTCCCATGCCACCGGTATTGGAACCGGTATCGCCTTCGAATGCACGTTTGTGATCTTGTACGGCCGGCATATCGACAACCTTGTTACCCGAAACGAACGACAGGAAGCTGAATTCCACACCGATCAGTTTTTCTTCAATTGTCACTTTTCCGCATTCATCGATGCACTCCAGCGCATAGTCCACACCCTCTTGAATAGAATGAAGATGCTCATCGCTGAGCTTCACTCCTTTGCCGCCTTTGAGTGCGTCGTATTTCACCACGTAATTCCCGCCCAAATCATCACGCAGAAAATTATCGATTTCGATGGCAAGTTCGTCACGGGAGATGCCGTCTTCCGATGAATAAATGGCAAATTTCGGTGAAGCGTCGATTTTGTATTTCTGCATCAGGTTGCGCGTAAAGCCTTTGCTGGATTCCACCTGAGCCAAGGCTTTTTTTGGTGCCACGCAGGGAATTCCGATCGCTTCGAGCACGTCCGCCAATCCGCCACCGATTGGATCATCGGGGCCGATGAAGCAGAAATCCGGCTTTTCTTTTTTGGCAATCTCCACGACAAAATCGAAGTCCATAATGCTGTGGACATACATCTGCGAACTGAGCGAGCGCACACCTGGATTATTGGATGTACAGATGGAAATAATATCCGGATTATGCTTGCTGCGCCTGAGTACGGCAGCGACGGCATGCTCGCGGGCACCATTGGCGATAAGGAGGATTTTCATGAAGGCAGAATAGCAAAGAAAGGATGAGAAGATAAGAAGATGCGAGGACGAGAGGATTATTACTGATCATTCCAGGCAACAGTTACGATGCCATTGTTCAAAAGTCTTTTTCAGACGACCTCGCTTGCGTAACAAATCATAAGCATTCACAAACAACCGCAGGCAGACACCTGCTCCCCATTTTTTAAATTATGAAATAAAGGAGAGGATATCTACCCGCGTTTGGCTTAAAAATTCAGAGATTGTTCAACTTTCATCTTACGTTCTCAGCAGCGCAAATGTTTCCAATGTGCGGTTGATGATTTTTTCATCATTTTTGTTGCCGGACGGTGTCACGGAAACAATGAAAAAATCCTGACTGTTTGAACGGGTGGGATTCACGACTATGGCATATTGGTTCGTTTTGCCCTGATAGGTGATTCGCGTTGCATTCATACCGTTGAAACGGATCTGGTCTCTGCTGGCGATATTGCCCGGCAAATGTCTGGTGACTGCTTCATCGACTGTCAGGACATTCGATCCGTCCAGTAGGGGAACATGCCAGATGGTAACCGGTTGCCCGAACTGAAACTGCTGGGCGCCGGCAACCACTCGTTCCTGCGGCTCACCCCACGACTGCGGATACTGGATGGCAAAACCGGATCTATCCACAAACATTTTGGGCTGCGCAATGACCGTCACGGAATTCTGAACGTTGGCTGCAATCGGCTCGTAGCCATCCGAAAGCAGCAGCGAAAATCCTTCAACCGCTACTATCAGAACCAGTATGCCGTAGAGAGCATGTGTTTTGCGGAGTCCGCGGGTCTTCTTCGGTTTGGCCATATGCATTCCACTATACCAAAGCCATCATCTTCGTCTGCTCTGCATTGTCTTGACTTTGATCCTTATTATATTGCTCTCGGGTTGTATTGCGCCCGATGCCCAGGTTGCGCAGCATTTTCGGCGTCACCTCCGGCGTCGGATATTTTCCGGTAAAACAGCCGTCGCTGAACTTCTTGATCTTCGGATTTCCGACTTTGATGGCCCAGTGCAAATCCTTGACGCTCGTGTAGAACAATCCGTCTGCCCCGATTATTTTACAGATTTCGGCGATGGTGTGATCGGCCGCAATGAGCTCGGTCGTCGTTGGCAGATCAATGCCGTACGGATCCGGTCCGATGATCGGCGGTGCAGCCGATGCAAGATATACTTTTTTGGCTCCGGCTTTTCGCGCCATTTCCACAATTTTCTTGCTGGTATTGCCGCGGACGATCGAATCATCCACAAGCAGCACGCTGTTGCCTTTGAATTCCAGTTCGATGGGGTGCAGCTTAAAGTTGAGACTGCGTTTGCGGATTTCCTGACCCGGCATGATGAACGTGCGGCCAATGTAACGGTTTTTCACAAAGCCTTCGCGATAACGGATCTTGAGCTTGTCGGCAAGGCCGGCGGCTGCCGGACGACCGGTGTCTGGAATAGGAATGACAGAGTCGATGTGGATGCCTGCTTTTTTGATCTGTCTGGCCAATGCCTCCCCCATGCGCACGCGTGCTTTGTACACGTTCACACCATCGATGGTCGAATCCGGGGCAGCCAGATAGACCCATTCGAATGCGCAGGGATTCAGCTGGCCTTTTTTCACAACCTTCGAGTGAATCCTGTTGTTTTTATCAATGAACACCACTTCACCCGGCTGGACATCGCGGACAAATTCGAAATCCAGAGATTTGAACACAGTGTCCTCAGACGCGAGCATGTATTCCTCCTTCATGCCGAATTTGCGCTTTCCAAGCTGCAACGGACGAATGCCATGCGGATCGCGGAACCCGACAATACCGTGCCCGCCGATGAGCGCCACTGCAGAATACGCCCCCTTGCATTTGCGGAAAACAGTCTTTGCGGCACGAAACACATGATCCGGCGTCAGCTTGTCAGGACGTGTTTTGCGCAGGGCAAGAGAAAAAACGTTCAGAAGCACTTCGGAATCGGACGTTGTATTGAGATGACGATAATCCTTCTCCTTTATATCTTTGGCGAGTTCGGCTGAATTTGTGAGGTTTCCGTTGTGCGCCAATGCCATGCCGAACGGTGAATTCACAAAGAACGGCTGCGCCTCGAATTCGCTGGAACAGCCGGCCGTCGGATAGCGCACATGGCCGATTCCCATAGAACCCTTCAAGCGAGCCAGCGAACTGGCATGAAAGACCTCGCTCACCATGCCGGTAGATTTTTTTAGGTGAAATTGATTGTCGTACGTCACAATACCAGCGGCATCCTGACCTCGGTGCTGAAGCACAATGAGACCGTCGTACAGATCCTGAATGACATCACGGAAGGCGGAGACGGCAATAATTCCACACATAGATTAGAATGAGGAATGAAGTATTGGGAATGCAGAATAAGCAAAGCACGACTTGACCGCAAAAACGGAAAGCCGAACTAGATGTGGGAGGTGGACCACGGAAGAATAATAGGCTGATTTTGCCATTTTGCAAGAATATTTAGCAAAAAATAGTGATATTCGATCAAATTCAAGCATTTTTTAGGTGTTTTTGATCAATTTTTGAATCAATGAGGGTTTACGAAATTATGCGCAAGCGAGGTCGTCGGAGCGAAATGATATTCGTTTGGCATCATAAATTGTTCATGATCAGGATTGAGTGTGTCATGGTGAGCGCAGCCGAACCATGACTCTGAGGTTATAATCCGATCACTCTTCGACTGCGCTCAGAGTGACGCTTTGGATCGTTTACCCTGTACAAATGCCATTTTATCGCTAGAATATGTCAACTTTAAACACTGACAGCCGTCACTTTGCACGCGCAACTCAGTCTCACTCTTTTTCCGACTGCACTATGGAATTCCGCACTATCGCCATCATCGCTCACATCGACCATGGCAAGACAACCATGATCGACCAGATTCTGCGCCAGGGCGGTGCGTTCAATACGCACGAAGCAGTCGACGAGCGCGTGATGGACAGCAATGATCAGGAAAAAGAGCGCGGTATCACTATCTACGCCAAAAACTGTTCCATCTCGTACAAAGGAACGAAGATCAACATCGTCGACACCCCCGGTCACGCAGACTTCGGTTCCGAAGTGGAGCGTGTGTTGCGTATGTGCGACTGTGTGTTGCTGCTGGTAGATTCCTACGACGGCCCGATGCCACAAACGCGCTTCGTATTGAAGAAATCTCTGGAAATCGGCATCAAACCAATCGTCGTTCTCAACAAAATCGACCGTCCGGGTTCTGATCCTGAGCGTGCGCTCAACCTGGTATTCGATCTGTTCATTCAGCTCGGTGCCAACGACGAGCAGCTCGACTTCCCTTATATCTACGCTATCGGTCGCGACGGAGTCGCCAAGCGCAAGCTCACCGATCCATCCGAGAACCTCAATCCGCTGTTCGATTTGATTATGGAAAAGGTAAAGCCGGGAGTGAACGACGCCACCAAGCCTCTGCGCATGCAGCCGATTAACTTAGGGTACGATCCATTTGCCGGACGTATGGCAATCGGTCGCATTACAGACGGTAAAATCCAGCAAAATCAACCGGTACAAGTTCTCAAAAGCGACGGCATGAAGGCAAGCGGCCGTATTTCCAAGATTCTCGTGTATCAGGGAGTGCGTCAGGTAGAGGTAAAGGAGGCAGAGGCAGGCGATGTCGTGCTGCTGGCAGGTCTTCCCGATGTCTACGTCGGTGATACCATTACCGATCGCGATGGCATCGAGCCCCTCCCGATGATCAAAATTGATCCACCGACCGTTGCGATGGACTTTATCGTCAACGACTCACCGTTTGCCGGTAAGGAAGGAAAACTTGTTACCACTCGTCATATCCGTGAGCGCCTCGAAAAAGAGCTGGAGACAAACGTTGGACTCAAAATCGAATTCGGTGAACGCACCGACTCCTTCCGCGTTTCCGGTCGCGGAGAAATGCACCTCGGAGTTCTTATCGAAAGCATGCGCCGCGAAGGGTTTGAATTGGCCGTCTCCCGTCCGGAAGTCATCATGCATGAGGAAAATGAAGTTACCATGGAACCACTCGAAACTGCGTATATCGAAGTACCGGATGAACACGTCGGTGGCGTTATCGAAAAGCTCGGTCGTCGCAAAGGAATCATGCAGAATATGGAAGCGAAAAACGGTATCACACGTTTGACCTACGATATTCCAACTCGCGGACTCCTCGGCTTCCGCAATGAATTCATTATCGATACACGCGGTAACGGTATCCTCACACATTCATTCAACAAATTCGTCCCATACGTCGGCGAACTGCCGGGCCGTACAACCGGTTCCATCATTTCCGGAGTCAACGGCGAATCGGTCGCTTACGCCATTTGGCAGCTGCAGGAGCGCGGAACTTTCTTCATCGGCTCTGGCGTCCAAGTCTACGAAGGCATGATCATCGGCCAGTCACCAAGCGGCATGGACATTATCGTCAATATCTCCAAAGAAAAGAAACTGAGCAACGTACGCGCGTCGGGAACCGATGAAGCGATTCGCCTTACGCCGCCGATCATCATGACGCTTGACATGGCGCTCGAATATATTCAGGACGACGAGCTTGTGGAAGTAACGCCTCTCAACTTCCGTTTGCGCAAAAAGCTGCTCAAGGAAGTAGACCGCAAGCGCAACAAGAAATAGAAATAAAAGGCCGCCCCGGTAAACCGGGGCGGCGGGCTCAGTAACGAATTACTGAACCGTTTCGCATTCTCACCACCGCTGCTGGATGTACGTATCGGGGTATTGGCCCGGTGTACTTCCAGCCTGATACCAGATCGTGGCCCACTTGGTCGTGGGCAGCTGGATCGGAATGGCCTTTCCCTCCTGTCCGGAACGGATGGTCGTCCAGTTTCCGGACGTGCCATCGCCGTAGAGAATCTTGTAACGGCCGGCGAACTTCGGGGTAAAGAAAATGAATCCATTACCACCGATAACGACGACATCGCTCACCCAATTGGGAGTGAGCCAGTGCTGCACGATTCCGTACGGCGCCGGGTAGGTAGGCGGAAGGACCTGGTTGCTCCACACGGGCCAAGTGTAATACTGGACCCATGACACACGGGACGGGTTGGTGTCCACCAGAACGTTCTGGCTTTGGACCCTGTCCACGTATGCCGGCCACTGTGCATCTGCCTTGTGGCCGCTGCACAGAAGCAGGAGCATTCCGACCGCGAACTGCTGCGAGAAGCGAAAGATCTGAGACATCTGGGAGACCTCACCTTTCGGTGCGTCTCATCCCTGAGTTACTCCCCTCATGCGATAAGGGAAGACTCTGAAGCCCGCAGCCCCGCATGTAGCAGGATAAACCACGGCTTCCTTGCCAATGTATATATTTATTTTATAAATGCAATAGAAATTGGACAAATAATTATACTCATTACTATATAATACAAATTTAAATTTTTCCTCTTGTTTAAGAGGAGGCAGCATGCCTGCAACAAGACGAGAGATCGTTCAGCTTAATGCGAAGTAGGCGTAATTCGTAATTCGAGATTCGCACTTCGTTTCAATTGCGGCGCTTAGCGACAACACAATTGCGCATCAGGCTCGCGACTGTCATTGGTCCGACTCCTCCCGGTACCGGCGTAATGGCCGATGCGATTTCTTTCACCGCTTCAAAATCAACATCTCCTGTAAGGCCGCCGTCTTTGGTTTTGGAAATGCCGATATCGATAACGACCGCACCTTTCTTCACCATGTCTTTTTTGATGAGACCGGCAACGCCTGTTGCCGAAAATAATAAATCAGCCTTACGTGTCTGCGCTGCCAGATCTTTGGTATAGATGTGACACGTCGTAACAGTCGCATTGCGGTTTAAGAGCATTACAGAAAGCGGCTTGCCCACAGTATTGCTGTGCCCGACAACGACTGCATGCTTGCCCTGAATCTCGATCTTGTAAAATGCGAGCAACTCGATAATGCCAGCCGGCGTTGCCGGTGGCAGATGTTCGAATTCTGGCGACAGAAACATTTTGCCAAGATTGTACGCGCCAAATCCATCGACATCTTTTTTCGGATCAATCGCACGAATGATGATCGGGACATGTGGCTGCAAATGCGGCGGAAGAGGCAATTGCACAATAAAGCCAGACACATCGGAATCCTCATTCAGCTCTTTGATCATATCCAGCAATTCGTTGAGCGATGTGCCGTTATCCAAATGCCGGTGTTCATGGCGCATGCCAATTGCATCGCAGCTTTTTATTTTCTGCTTGATGTAGCTGCCCGATGCCGGATCATTGCCAATTTGCACAACCACCAGTTTGGGATTGAGCATTTCCACTTCTGCCTTAAGCGAATCAAGCAAAGCATCTGCTGCCGGCTTTCCATAGAGGATGGTTGCGGACATGGCTCGATGATACGCGAGTCAGCCGCAATCGAACAGCCAATGTTACATGTAAGGCCATTGACTTTGTCTGTTTGCAATCATCTTTCGCTGATGCGCAGGATCTCCAAGAACACTATGAAGCAGTGCGACCGCACGTGCGCGGACAAGCGGAACGACTTTGCTCAAAACTGCCGAAACATCAATACTGTTTCTGGCAGTATCTGCTGTCAGATGTTCAGGTTCGCTTCGAAGTATGGAAAAACTTATAAAAAAGTGGATGTCGCGGAACAATATCCTTCTTTTTCCTTTACGCAATGTTTTCGATCAGCTGCATGATGTTTTGCGCAGCCTCTTGCTTTTCTTTTGATGTGTCGACAATGTAAACAGAGTTCTTTTGGCTAGCCATAGCCTCGTAAAGGCGATAGATCGTGGTGGCAAAGTTGACATTCTCGAACACATCGCCCTCTTTGCGCTTCTGCATGCGCTGAAGGCACACTTCCAGGCCGGGTAACGTGAAGATTTCGATATCGGGCTTGGGAAACAGAATATTGAGTCGTTCGAGCCATTTGATATCGATGCCAAGCGCAGCTCCGTAAATGAGCGTGGATGTCATGTATCTATCCGTAATAACCGTCTTCCCGGCCTTCATAGCCGGCTGAATGACTGTTTTAACATGCAATGCTCTGTCGGCGCAGAAGAGCATTTGCAGCGCTTCTGGCGACGGAATCGTTTTCTGAGAGAGTTGCTGACGAATGAATTTACCGATTTCGTTATCGGTTGGTTCGTTGGTAAGCACCACATCCACCCCTTTGGCACGCAAATTTTCCGCCAAAAGATGGCTTTGGGTGGTAGTACCCGCCGCATCGGGGCCTTCGAGGACAATGAAAGTGCCTTTCACAAGTAGTAGAGTACAGCAAAAGTGGATTGCGGCAAGGTGGGAAATACGTGTCAAATAGTGTAAAGAACCCAAACCATCTTCAGTAGTGGGCTTCCGGCCCACGGCGTTCGATCAAAACAGCCTCGGTGTACGATCGTTCCTTGCGATTTTTGATGCTTATCGATATTTTCCCCACAATGTCCCAACGTCATCCAATTCAAAATGAAGCCACAATGTTCATAACAACAAACGTAATGAATCACAGACCAATTTTTCTGATCCAGCGTTCGCGAAAGAAGCGATTGATTTGCTGTACCGTCTGCAATCCGTACATCCCTATCATTTGTACGGGTTTGTCATCATGCCCGATCACTGTCATTTTCTTGTCCGGTTTTTTCCACCCTATACTCTATCAAAATTCATGAGCGCGTATAAAGCAGGTCTGACATTCGACATTGGTATTGGTGCATTTTGGCAGGAGAATTTTGATCTCCGTTTACCAAAAGATTACTGGAAAGTACTCAACTATATTCATCAGAATCCTGTTAAAGCAGGCTTTGTCGAGAAAGCCGAAGAGTATCTATGGTCATCGGCATGCGGTCGTTACGATGTTTCGTCATTACATTCATTGGATGATGTATTTACACGATCAAGCCAGATGTAATGATAAACCGCCGTGGGCCGGAAGCCCGCTACTGTAGATGGTAGGATTATTTGACTGAAAAATTTTTGAATATAAAAAAATAAGAACCAAGGCTTCCCTTGATTCTTACTTCCTTGCCAGCCGTAGTCAACCGCGGCTGACGTAGGCTGGTTACTTCTGGCTTCTATTTAATAATCTCCCATCCCGCCCATTCCTCCCATGCCACCTGGCATGGCTGGAGCAGCGGATTCCTTCTTAGGAGCATCCACGATTCCTACCTCGATCGTGAGGAACATCGCGGCAACAGATGCTGCATTCTGCAGTGCTGAGCGTGTGACTTTCTTTGGATCGATGACACCGGCAGCCACGAGATCTTCGATTTTTTCGGAAACAACGTTGTAACCGTGCGTTACTTCCTTGGCATTCTTCACTTTCTCAACAATAACAGCTCCTTCGAGACCAGCGTTGTTGGAAATGTTCTTGAGAGGGTAGGGGAGTGACATGCGAACGAGATCGATACCGATCTGCTCATCTTCGGTTGCACCCTTCAGTTTTTCGATGCTCTTGAGAGCATGGATGAGTGCGGCGCCTCCACCGGCAACAATACCTTCTTCAGCTGCTGCGCGGGTTGCAGACAGTGCGTCTTCCACACGGTGCTGCAGTTCTTTCTGCTCTACTTCGGTTGCGGCACCAACACGGATGACGGCGACACCACCGGAAAGCTTAGCCAAACGTTCCTGTAATTTCTCGACATCGAACGAGCTCTTCGTGTTTTCGATAGCGACTTTGATTTCGGCTACGCGTGCCTCAATATCCTTTTTGTCACCCATACCATCGACGATGAGCGTGTTGTCTTTCGTGACAACAATCTTCTTGGCCTGACCCAAATCCTCGAGCTTGGTGTTTTCCAGCTTCAAACCAACCTCTTCGGAAATAACACGACCGCCGGTAAGAGCGGCAATGTCTTTAAGCATTTCTTTGCGTCTGTCACCAAATGCCGGAGCTTTCACGGCGATAGCCGAGAACGTACCACGGAGTTTGTTGAGAACGAGAGTTGTGAGTGCTTCGCCTTCGATGTTCTCGGCGATGATGACAATCTCCTTGCGACCCTTCTTGGCGAGCTCTTCCAAAATCGGAAGAATTTCCTGAATGGACGCAATCTTTTTGTCGGTAATAAGAATGTAGGCGTTGTTGTACACAGCCTCCATGCGAGCAGTGTCTGTGACAAAGTACGCAGAGATGTAACCGGAATCGAACTGCATGCCTTCCACATATTCCTTTTCCATGCCCATCGTCTGACCAGCCTCGACTGTGACTACACCGTCGGAACCGACTTCGTCCATCACTTCGGAAATGATTTTGCCGACTTCTGCATCCTGAGCCGAAATAGTAGCAACAGCAGCGAATTCTTCCTTGGAGTTGATGGTCTTTTTCTGCTTGTCCAAATCTGCAACCACAGCGTCCACTGCCTTCATGATTCCTTTCTTCATGGAGATAGCGTTGGCACCGGCTGTCAGGAACTTAAGACCTTCCGAAATCATGCCTTCTGCAAGCACGGTTGCAGTTGTCGTACCGTCTCCGGCTGCGTCGTTAGTCTTGGTAGCAGCCTCTTTCACCAGCTGCGCACCCATGTTCTCCCATGGATCTTCGAGTTCGATTTCTTTGGCAACCGTGACACCGTCTTTGGTGACAGTCGGTCCGCCGTAACTTTTGGCAATGAGCGCATTGCGACCGTTTGGTCCCATAGTGACGCGAACGGCGTCAGCAAGCTTACGAATGCCGAGGATAATTTTGTGGCGAGCGTCGTCGCCGAAGGATAATTGCTTGGCCATAATAATAGAGGGTTAGGGATGGGGTTAGGGATTGAGGGGGTTACTTCACGATTCCGAGAACAGAGTCCAGGTGAAGGATTTTTACTTCGACGTCCTTTCCGGCTTTGTCTTTGAGCTTAAGGTCGTCACCTGCGTAACGGCCGAACAAGACAACATCGCCGAGCTTCAGGAATTTGTTTGGATCCGAAGCGGCAACACCTTTGTCGTTCATAATCCCTCCTTTACCAAGAGCGATAACAACTCCTTCCTGTGGCTTTTCTTTGGAGCTTGTTTCTGGAATAACGATACCGGAAGCCGATACCTGTTCTTTTTCGAGAGGGCGGATAATAACTCTGTCGCCAAGTGGCTCGACAGTGACGGCGAGCTGTACATCATCTTTCGCTGGCATAGCTAGAATGGGAAAATGGAAGTAGAAAGAATTTCGCATACTGATTCTCTGCGAGATCAGTAATTAGCACTCGGTATTTTAGAGTGCTAAGAAGGGGGAGTCAAGATCTCGCCAAAAAAACAATCGTACACCCAATGGCATGACATTGACGTAAAAGCTGAGTATATTTCTGTTATATATTTCTTAACTTTCCTCTATGAAAAAATTGTCCATAGCATTTCTCGAGTTAGCAATCTTGCTTTCTATTTCTAGTCCTATAGCAAATGCAGAAAAAGTAAAAACAGATAATATGATTGGAGCTCTTGATACATCTATAACAGAACTTCGAACTGATAACGAAACCTACGAAAATGCCAAAACACTGTCTATACCAATGCCGCTAGAAATAAAAGATATTGCATACCCTGTTAGCTGGACTACGACTGTTTACAGCAATGGTGTCAGAAATCCCGATACGTACATTTCCAAAGCAATGAGTGCAGAAACTGAATCATGGATGAGAATTCCGGTATCTCATTATGCAAATGGATCTTTAAGTGTAGGACCAATTGTGAGCCAGATAGTAAAGGGCGGATTTCTACCGCTCTTTAATGATGAATCTAATCCTCGTTACAAATTTGTCATTTTTAAACCACTTGATTTTGGCGACAGTACAATAACGGGCTGGGATAATACGAGCATTGTATTAAGTGGATTTAGCACAAAAAAGAAGTTAGGCAAGACAACGGAAATTACTGTTGTAAAATCCTTGGATGATATCGATTCATTTGTACAAAATTATTCTCAATTAAATACCACTTCAGCCACTTCGTATGACGGAGATTCATTTATTCCAAGCATGAACAATTTGATCAAGGAAAACTCAAACTTCAGCGGTTTATCCGGCAGAAAATATAGTTTCACTTTTGAAAACAGGGCAAAGGTTTATAAACTTGTCACAATCGTTGCCATAAAAAACGACAGCCTCCTCAGTTTGCAATTAGTCACGCCGGAAAATCGATTTGAAAAAGCAGAGAAGATTTTCAACAAAATGGCACAAACAATCATGCTGGACGGCTCTCTCAATAGTCCATCATCGTTAAGTAGCAGTTCATCGTCCAAAATATCTACTAGTATGCCAGCTTCTCGCTCCAACATGAGCAGCAGTAGCACTTCTTCCGTAAAATCCTCTACTGCAATTGTTGCTCCGAAAAAAGTATCAGCTGCCGCAGCAAGAGCTGCAGCGAGATTGGCTTCAAAGAAAGTGGAAGTAAAAAAAGCACTGCCTTGCACTGGTAAAAACTGTAAAAAATAAACTTTCCCTGCATCCCACTAAAACGCGTTTTAGTGGGATGCAATTGAATGGGTATAATTGTTTTCCGTTTTACAATTATCGGCAACTGCTTTGAATAAGTTCGTTATTCCCAGCTTTCCCTCCTTCATAAACTCAGAAATCGAGGGGTGCATTCTTTCGATAAATTCTTTCTGTGCAATAGTCATAACTGGTTGTCCGTTCTTCATCGTTGATTCCTTTCGAAACATATTGGTAAACGACGAGACTGATACAACGGTTGCATCGGCTCTGGCTTTCAGATGACGCAAGGCAGTATCCAGATAATCTGGATTGTCTCCAATAAGCTGAATAATCTGCAAAAAAGATTTCCTAACATTGGAATCTTCTATAAGCGCCATAGCATTAATAACATCTTGCGGCTGCAAATCCTTCTTTTGCACCAATGCAATTAGTGGCTGAAGCATGCGAACATTGCAGCGAGCTATGCAATTTTCGATAGCATCAATCAATTCCACCTCTTTTTCTTCCGGAGACGACACAACAGATAAAGCTGATATATCCGAAGCCACAATCGCTAGCGCTTGTTTGGGTGTCGGCTCAAATTTTAGTGTATGACATGAAAATGAGCTGCATGCTAAAAAAGCCGCCACAGCAGTGTGATGCATGATTTTTACCACTCTTATTTTTGAATGTGCCTGCCGATCGCTTTCCATCCTTTCGTGAGGAATAGTTGCAGCCTCTTGCAGGGTAGCGACATTCATTAAACTGCAATCTATACCGCAAAAGACTCAATCTGCAATAACTATCTTCCCACCTGCCAATATTTTCAGTACAGTATGCGCGCAAATCGTATAAATTGATCTTTTGATGATCTGAACTATGCCGATGTGGCGGAATTGGTAGACGCGCACGCTTCAGGAGCGTGTATCCTCACGGATGTGGAGGTTCGAGTCCTCTCATCGGCACCATTGCACTATGCATAAATGTTAGAGCAATTTACTAAGTAATAGATCTCCATAATCAATTGTTGCTCGAGAATAGGATAAGAAATCTTTTTCCGAAACATTAATTTTTTCTCCTATTTTCAATTTTAACCAAGGGCATTTTTTCAATAACTTTAAATCCACTCTTGCTCGTTGATGAACAATAGAATGTCTAAAATTGCTCATTTCTAGTAATTTTTTTGTTAATTGATTATCAAAATTGGGTAATAAATTAAATTTTTTCAGCACGCCATCATAGGCAGTAATTCCGCTTTCAGAGTTTATTTTTAATTCTTCTAATACTAAAAGCAATCTTTCATCATTATTTTTGAGATAAAATTCACTAATGCTTATTTTTATT
>CALMES010000079.1 GCA_937863435.1 uncultured Candidatus Peregrinibacteria bacterium | reverse complement strand
GTGGCACCGGCCGTGGCGCCCTTCAACGAATCTCTGATTTCCTGGAGCCATCCCGATTTCATGGCAAATCCTCTGACAAGCCTGATACGCGCATGGGCCGACTGGCCGCATTTCTTGCGCAGAGCAGGTGAGGTATAAAAACGATGTAAAGGAACAATGAGAAAAAAGCTATTTTGTAGACTTTCGGCCCCGGATTCCACGCTTACGCGTAGACCGAGGCCGAATGATCGGTAGGAAATCAATCCCACGGATCAACGTCAGTTGAACATCATGGCGGCCTTCTTGGCCCACCTCTTAAATCGCTTCTTGCGATCAAGGCCACGATTGGCCCGGCGCGCCTCGCGAGCGCACTTCTGATTGTTGCGTTGACGCAGCTCCGTCACCGGCTCGAGATTGACGCCAGTGGGGTCGGTGGCTCGGTCAAGCCAGATCTCGACCTGGGGATTGCCGGAATCACTCCAGTCCCAAAGTCGGAGGAGCTCTGCATAGTGTTGCGCGTCCTGACGCCGCTTCTGCTCCTTCGCCAAATTTTCAGCTTGCTCCAGCTCCTTGAGTCTTTTTTGCAGCTTCAGGGCCACCCGCTTCTGCGGTGGAATGTGATGACCCTTTTTGGTGGGCTGGACGGCTGGACCATGAGAGCCCCTGTTCGGACCGAACGACGTCTGTAGCGCAGAACTCATGATGCTTCTCCGTGACGTTGCAGTCTGAGCGTCATCTGCCAGCTCCGAGCCAGTAGAAATTAACGCGCAGAACAGCTTTTTTATCATAAAACAATGCTTTCAAAGACCAAAAATGTACCGCTAAACCAGTACACAAATTTAATGCATAGTAAGGATGTCAAAAAAAGTTGCAAATGTTTGTATATGTAACAAGAGTAAATGGCTTATTTAAGGCTAAAAATCACTCTTCGAGCGGTAAGCTGTAAGCGGGTAGCGATAAGCAAAGCAAACAATTCTTACTGCCTGTCGCTTCCCGCTAACCTCTCTTCAGGTTCCATGCTGCCAGCTGCCCAAGTACGCCTTCTGTTCAGCCGTTAATTCATCAATAGAAAGGCCCATGGCCTTGAGCTGCAGACTGGAAATAAAGTTGTCAATTTCTGGTGGGAGGGTGATGACTTCGTTCTTCATTTTGCCTTTGTTCTTCACCAGGTATTCGCACGCCAGTGCCTGACCACAGAATGACAAACTCATTACTTCGCTCGGGTGACCTTCGGCAGACGCCAGGTTGACCAGACGTCCTTCGCCAGCGACATACACCACGCGACCGTTGCCGAGTGCGTATTCATCTAAGTAATGACGGACGCGGCGCTTCTTGGCTTTTGTTTCCAGTGTCTTAAGATCGATTTCGTCGTCGAAGTGACCGGAGTTGGCAAGCACGCTGCCGTCTTTCATTTTCTCGATGTGCTCGTAACGGATGACATTTAAGTTGCCTGTTACCGTAATGAACAAGTCACCCAGAGCGGCTGCCTCTTCCATTTTCATTACTCTGTGACCATCCATAGCTGCCTGCAGTCCGCAGAAGGCATCGACTTCTGTCACGATCACCTGTGCACCAAGCCCGCGGGCACGCAGAGCGACTCCCTTGCCACAGCTGCCGTAGCCGAGCACAACGACGGTGCGTCCGGCAATCAGCATGTTCGTTGAGCGCAAAATACCGTCGAAGGTCGACTGACCGGTGCCGTAATAGTTGTCCATCAGGTGCTTGGTCTTGTTGTCATTGACGGCAATGACCGGTGTCTTTAAAGCGCCGTCGCGCACCATGGAATGCAGACGGATGATGCCGGTTGTTGTTTCCTCGCAGCCGCCGATCATACTGGCGAGTAATTCCGGATGATCTTTGTGAATAGCGGTGATGAGATCGCAGCCATCGTCGATCGTGATATCCGGCTTGGCAGCAATCACTTCGTTCAAATACTTGTAGTAATCTTCGGTTGTCTCGCCTTTGTAGGCCCATACCTGTACGTCTTTCTCTTCGGCCAGTGCAGCCGCAATATCGTCTTGGGTTGAGAGCGGGTTACAACCCGTGATCGCCACTTTCGCGCCACCGGCAACAAGCGTACGCACCAGGATGCCCGTCTCTTTGGTAACGTGCAGCGCCATACCGATAGTGAGTCCGGCAAACGGCTTGGACTTTTCGAATTGTGCGCGGACATGCATAAGAGCACCCATGCGCTTTTCCGCAATTTCGAGATTGAGACGACCTTGAGCGGCAAGTGTTGGATCTTTGATGGAGGAAGGCATAGTGACACGCAGAGTAGCAGATGAGGAGCAAGGGAGGAAAGGCTGTACAGGAGGAAGTGAGGAGACGATTCTGAAATATGATTTGCCAAACATATTTTCGCAGCTACCATTGCTGTATTCCTCTATAACCTCTCCTCTTCTCCTGCCTTTCCTCTTTAGAATTTGGGCAATTCTTCCCCGTACGCGGCTTTTGCGCGCGCCCGCACGTAACTCAGTCCAAGATTTGCCACCAATGTCCCCTTCTGCTCGACAGGGAATGACCCCATGACCGCTCCGAGCCTGCCTGTATCCTGCAAAGACCAGCCGGAAGCGAGCCCGACAAGAAGACCTGCGCGCAATGCATCGCCTGCTCCAGTCGGATTCACAAACTTGTCTATTTTGCAGGCCGGCACATGCACAGTATCGTCCTTGGCGTGCAGCGTGACTCCCTGGTCACTCTGCGTAATGACAACCAGCTCACATACCTGCAGCAATTCGGCAACATCCCACTCAAGCTTCTCGGTTGCCAATTGCCATTCGTATGCATTCACAACAAGGCATCTGGCGCCTGTAACCGCCCGCCTCAATTCATCACGGCTGAAAGCAAGCGACTGCTGGCCAGGATCAAAAATATACGGAATATTCATCGCCTGACATTGTGCCGCTGCCTGCTGCATGAAGACGTGATCGCGCGGCGAAATAATGGCAAGATCAACCGCGGCAACCGACTCTGGAGGCGGCAGTTTGCCGTGTGCATCGGCACCAGGATGAAAGAATGTGATTTGCCTTTCGCTGTTATCGGTCGCGATAAAAGCGGTTGCCGTGAAAAAATCAGGCTTCTTCTCGATCATCGACACGTCAATATCCTGCATCGCGAGCAGGTCGATCAGTTCCTGACCGTCACTTCCGACTGTCCCCACAACAACCGGCTGCAAGCCGAGAATGCGCAGGTTCCAGCTGATATTGGTCGCTGTGCCACCCGGATGCTTGGACAGCTCGTTGGCAAAATAGCCAACCGAGAGTTTTTCAATATCCTGACCCCTGAGCCCGTCGACGAATGATCCATCGGAGTGAATAATGAAGTCGAACGCAATGGAACCGTGGACGAGGAATTTCATAGCAAAAAGATAGAAGATGTAAGAAGTAAGTTTTACGGAAGTAGTTTTTGTAAAACGACCAAATCATTTTGTTCAATTTGCCAGATTAAAAGTTTTCCAAACGGTAAATCGATCATTGTGAGCGCAGAATAGCTACCAAGCTTACATCTTCTATCTTACATCTTACTTCTTACCTGTCGAATAAGATTCAGCTACAATCTCCAGCATGAAAATAGCGATAGTTGGTACCGGCTATGTTGGACTTGTGTCTGCAGCGTGTTTTGCGGAATTGGGCCACGAAGTGATCGGCATCGATATCGATGCAGCCAAGGTCGCAAAACTCAAACAAGGCATTTCACCTATGTATGAACCTGGGCTGGAGGAATTGATTGTGAAAAATATCAAAGCCAATCGTCTTTCATTCACAACCGATGTAAAGGAAGCGCTGCCTACCGTTCAGATTTTATTTTCAGCTGTCGCCACTCCGCCGGGCGAAGGGTTTCGTGCAGATTTAAAGGCGGTATTCACGGTTGTGGAAACGGTTGCCAGGCATATCGATCACGATCTGATCTTCGTCAATAAATCAACGGTGCCGGTTGGCACCGGCAAACTATGCGAGGAAAAAATCGCAGCAATTTTGAAAGAACGCGCAGCAGATTTTCATGTACCGGTTGTCAGCAATCCGGAATTTCTGCGCGAAGGCATGGCTGTCTCCGACACACTGATGCCAGACCGTATTGTAGTCGGCATCAACAAAGAAGCACTGGATCGCTATGAGCATGCCGTCAAGATGATGCAGGAACTCTATCGCCCGATTACGCGGGTGGGAAAACCGCTTGTCTTTATGAGCCGCGAGAGCGCCGAAATTGTGAAGTACGCCAGCAATGCATTTCTGGCCAGCAAAATCAGCTTCATCAATATGCTCTCGGAACTCGCGGAAAAAAGTGGTGCCAATATTCGTGATATTGCCAAGGGCATGGGGCTGGATGATCGCATCGGCCCGCGCTTTCTGCACGCCGGCATCGGCTACGGCGGCAGCTGTTTTCCAAAAGACGTTCAGGCACTGCTTGTCACAGCCAAAGATTTTGACGTATCCATGCCGCTTGTGGAAGCCACAGACACCATTAACAAGCGCGCCCGCAGTCGTTTCTTCGAAAAAATTCTGTTGTCGCTGCCTGTCAAGGCAACGGTTGCCGTGTGGGGCTTAAGCTTTAAACCGAAGACCGACGACATGCGCGAAGCGCCGAGCCTGGACCTCCTCCCACAACTCATCAAGGCCGGTCACACAGTAAAAGCGTTTGATCCGGTCGCAATCGAGAATACGAAAAAGATCCTGAAGGAACCTGTCATCTATACCGCAAATCCGCTTGAGGCGGCTGAGAAAGCCGATGCACTGGTTATTTTAACCGAATGGGATGAATTCCGCGGCATAGATTTACAGACCGTTGCCACTGCCATGAAAGGTAAAAAAGTGTTCGACGGCCGCAACGTGTATGACCCGCAGGAAGTGCGGGAAGAGGGACTGGAGTATGTGGGGATTGGCGTAATGTAAGAGGAAACAAACGAACCAGACGATGCAGAGTAACCGGAGGGTTATTTATATTTCCCGCAGCTGGAACGTCGCGTCACGGTAATGTTATGGATCGATGAAATCTATAATTATTCATAATTCGTAATTCTTGATTCATAATTCGCTTACGACTCACTCAATTCATCTGCTATTCTAAGAACATGAAGATTCTGCTTACCGGCGCTGCCGGATTCATCGGCTTTCACACCATTCAAAAGCTGATTGCCCGAGGCGATGAAGTAATCGGATTCGATAACGTAAGTCCGTACTACGACCCGACACTGAAAGAAAACCGACTCAAAATTCTGCAGAATCTCAAAGGTTTTACTTTTATTCGTGGTGATATTCTCGATCGCGCAGCGGTCGCAAAAGCGATGACCGGTGTCGATCGCGTCTGTCACCTGGCAGCTCTGGCCGGCGTGCGTTATTCGTTTGAGCATCCGGAAGAATACATCGATATCAACATCACCGGCTTCTTCAACGTCTTGGACGAAGTGCGCAAACAGAAAATCAATGGACTCATTTACGCATCAAGCAGCTCTGTCTATGGCGGCAATGATAAACTGCCCGCAAATGAGAATGACCGAACCGACAATCAGCTCTCACTCTACGGTCAGAACAAGAAAGATAATGAACTGATGGCGCATACCTATCATCACCTCTACGGCATGCCCGTCACCGGCCTGCGTTTCTTTACAGTCTACGGTCCGTACGGCCGTCCGGACATGGCCTTATTTCTGTTTACCGATGCGATCCTCAAGAAAAACAAGATGCAGATTTTCGGTGAAGGAAAAATGCAGCGTGACTTTACGTACGTCGACGATATTGCCGACGGCATCATTGCATCAATTGATAAAAACTATCCGGAAGAAGTCTTCAACTTAGGCTCCGGCCGCAAGGAAGAATTGATGGATTTTGTCAGCATGATCGAGAAGGCGTGCGGCATAGAAGGCAACAAAGAGTTTCTGCCTATGCAGCCGGGCGATGTGCGCGCTAGCCTTGCCGATATTTCCAAGGCACAGAAAATGCTCGGCTACGAACCGAAGACCATGATCAAAGACGGCATCCCGAAATTTGTGGAGTGGTACAGGGATTATTACAGGTTGTAATAACAGCAATACACGAAAGAGCGGTGCGGAAAATTGACTTAATTTTTTAAATTGTCATAATAAACTTGTCCCGGTTATCAACTCCAGCCCAAGGAGAGAGTATGCACGATCTCTGGGTTTCTGTGACAATCATTGGAATAGGTATTGTCGCTTATTGTCTGATCCGCCTGCATCACAAACTCACAACAGGTAACTGGTTCTAGCATTGATCGCGATGATCAATACAATACACCCCAACTTCAGCTACACGCTGACGAAGGGGTTTTCTATCGCACATATAGTTCTGCCTTTTGCACCTGATCGATGCGCAGCATCCCCTCTTTTAGAGCATCATGGCAGGCCTGCAAGCAGACAAGGACATCCGCCTGTGTCCTGCGCAATTTTTCCGTATACTTGTGCACTTCAAATGGGCTTTCGTACTGCCAGTCATGACCGAATGGGCCTACGATGAGAAGCGTCCGCTTTGGCACTGTTGCATCGAAAAGTTCCGGACGCACCGCCTGCAGCTGTGAGATAACCGCACGTGGAAACACCGCATGTACACCCGAAGAACGCGACAAATCAAAGCCGATTGCCGACAGCGAAGAAAAAATGCCGACAGCCGCCAGTATGATGACAGTACTTTTTGATCGTTTTTGAAGAACAAGAAACACGCCAAACAGCAGCAACGGCGTCAGCAGAATGGCATAATAATCGTGATAGGACAAAACGCAGTAGGACATCACCAGAAAAAACGTGACGAGAAGCTCGATTCTGCGCGAAACGAGTATTCCGGCCAGCCCCACGAGCCCGAAGACCATGCCACCGCCAAGGACCAGGAGCATGACGGCGTTTGCACCCCGAGCCAGCAGCGTGAGAGACCCGTTCTCAGTAGCTGCAGTGCCCATGCTGGCAATCGCCAGCGGATTGGTGAGCGCATACAGGGCAAGAACAATGATCGGAGCGACAATATAGACTGTCGCTTTCCAGCGTGCGATCGAAGAGCGTAAAAATGCCGCAATCACGAGAGGAAGAAATAAAACGGCCTGAAAAGCGGTAAAGAGCGATGCCAGCCAGAAGAGTCCGAGAAAGAATGCCTGACGCTTGCCCAGATACGTATCTTTTTCTGCCTTGATGCGCTGCGATCTGACAGCCGCAACCAGGAAAATGAATCCGGACAATCCGGTGAGAGGTGCCATCATGACACTGCCTGCCTGCAGCACTACTGCAGGCGATGTGAGCCACAGGCATGCCAGAAGACGACGAAGTGTTCTATCGGCTGTGCAGTACCACACCAGCCACACTGCCTGAACAATCAGACTCGCAAAAACGATGCGCCATACCAATTCCTGATGCGGCAACTCTTTTGTGAGGCTCAGAATAAAGCGCGCGAGCGGCGGATGCGGATACGGGATATTCAGCAGATATTTGGCCTCGTCTGTATGCAAGCCCTGCTGAAAGCGCATCATCGCAAGGGCAACGGCATAGAACTCCAAGCCGACAATACTCAGGAATCGACGCATGGATGCAGGGAGGAATCAGTCAAAAAAATGCGTATACACTCAGGCGGATCTGCCTGTCGTCTGTGCAGCGTGTGCAGCACGGTAATGCTTACGGCTGTCACTTTTTTCACCTCGATATCCGACACCAGCCATCCTTCACGATTTGACACTTCTGTGAGCGTCCTGCGAACAGATGTCTGCAGCGACCTGTCCGTATACAACGGCATAAGCGGGAGAATTTGTGATGCAAACAGACTGCCGAGCATCAGCAGAAAAGCGCAGAAAAATGCGAAGGGCGTGATGTATTTGCCGAGTGTCACATCGTAGAGATACTGCAAAAACTCCAGCTGCACGCGGCGCGACAATTTGCTTGCACCGGACTTGCGCACGCCGAATTGCAGCGGCAGCTCCTGTACTGTTGTGCCGCGCGGAAGGTGTACCAGAAAATCGAGCAGAATTTTAAAGCCTTTGGGATTCAGTGACGGCAGCGACTGTTCATATACCGACCGTGAGAGAGCGAAGAAACCGCTCATGGGATCTTTCACGCGCACACGGCACAAACGCACTGCCAACTTGGTTGCGATACGACTCAGTGTATGACGCCGCTCGTCCCACTGACCGATGCTGCCGCCGGCAATATACCGCGATCCTATGACTACGCCGACCCCGCGTGAGACAGCTTCATACATGAACATAAGGAGCTGTGTGTCATGCTGACCGTCAGCATCCATCACCGCAAGAATATTCCCTTTGGCTGTTTCGAAACCGCGGAGTACCGCCGAACTGAGTCCCCGCTCCCCCATGCGTCGCACAACACGCACATGACTGTCATGCTCACCGTATTCCTGCACAAGCTTCCAGGTGCCATCGGGCGAATCGTCATCCACCACAATAATTTCGTAATCGATCGTCGCCAGGCATCGAGACAGCTCCTTCAGCAAAGAGACGATATTTCCCGATTCATTGAAGGTGGGCAGGATGAGAGAAAGCATGGAACACAGGAACCACCCGTAGCCTAGCGAGAAACACTCACCAAGAAAACAGCCAATGCGAAGCGACCATCGGCATTGCCCGCCTTTCTGAAACAGAATAAATATGCTATAATATTCGATTACAACTGACTTATGCGACACACACATGTATTAATAGCCGGCCGCGATGCTCGCCTTCTTCACAAAATCAAGCCGTGGGAAGCCGGCCGGCCGCAGACAGAAGGCCCGAATCCTTCGGTGCCGGATAAACCGGCAGCGGTCCATACACAGGTAAATCAGGCAACCTCAGGCCACCATCACGCAACGCATAGCGCTTCACCGAAAACGACACCGCCACCTGCCAGAAAACCTGATCGATACCAATCGAATACTCTGCTCATTGTAACCATCATGTGTGCGCTGGCTGCAATCAGCACCCTGAGCTATATCTTGAGCAGCCGGGATGTACCGAATCAGACGATGAACGTCACAAGCACCTCGAGTACCATCAGTAGCTCACAGATACGCACATCTTCCTCGATTGCCGGCCAGCGTGCGGCTCCCGTGATCAGGAAAGCAGGCATATCGTCTTCCGCGCCACCTGCCACTTCGCCCGGCAGCACGTCTTCCGCTCTGCCCAAGAGCGCATCTGCTTCGGCAGCATCGCAGGCCATCCAGCAGCTTCCTGCAACACGCGCCGAAGAACGCAAGTTACTCAAAGCAATTCAGGACGCCCGCCGTGCGCGACAAGGCACTGCCGGCATGGAGGAATGAGCAGGATAGACAGAATGTCGCACAAAATGGCTGGCGTACGGCATGATGACATCGTGCAACACGACCCTATCCCCGCCACTCGTTCTTCTGCTACCCTACAAGCATGAATATCCTGATAACCGGTTCTTCGGGAACCATCGGTACACGGCTTTGCGAGCGGCTTATGGAAGCCGGTCATACGGTGACAGGCTTGGATTGGGTACCCAACAAATGGCAGAAGAATGTCGATGCCATCACACATCAAATCGATCTGCGTGATGCCACGAAGCTGCGCGAACTGATCAAGACAACCTTGTCCGGCAAATCTTTTGACTGTGTCGTGCACTTGGCTGCCAATGCACGTGTGTACGAACTCGTCGAAGACCCGACCAAAGCTCTCGACAATTTTACCACCCTCTTCAACACTCTCGAACTGACCCGCACGCTCAAGATCAAGCGCTTTATTTTTGCCTCATCGCGCGAGAGCTACGGCAATATCGATGTGGAGATGATCAAGGAAGACATGGTGCGTGTCGATAATTGCGAAAGCCCTTACACGGCCAGCAAGGTCGGTGGTGAGGCGCTCGTACATTCGTACCGCCGCTGTTACGACATTGGTACGCTCATCTTCCGCTTCAGCAACGTCTACGGCATGTACGATGATTCCGAACGTGTCGTCCCTCTCTTCATCCGCTTGGCACTCGCCAATAAGCCGATGACGGTATTTGGCAAAGACAAATGCCTGGATTTTACATACATCGACGATACAGTCACCGGCATCATCCAGGGCATCGAGAAATTCGACAGCGTGAATGGCGAAGTCATGAACCTGGCATTCGGCCAAGGCAATACGATTCTGAAACTAGCCGAAACCATCAAAGCCATGAAAGGCAGCAGCGCTGAGATAATCATGGGTAAGCCACGCATCGGCGAGATCATTCATTATGTAGCCGACATTACGAAAGCCCGACAGAAACTTGGCTACAATCCCAAAATTTCTTTCGACGAAGGAGTCAAAAAAGCTGTCGAGTGGTATGCGAAAAATACGTAAATACGAAAAAATGTGACGAGAAATCATCGATTTAAGGTCTTTAATATGCCAAAATAATCACTTCAATAGTATTTCTGATTGCAAAGAACAGAAAAAAGAAGACCATGGCTCGCTATGAGCCTTCGCATTGACACGCCCATTGATGTAGCCAATCATCCTCATAAACCCCATTTTTTGCGACCCGTAGGATGCGCAGCAGCACAAGAGCAAACAGATAATACAGGGCTATACATCTGCATTGCAGAAAAGCTTAGCAAGCTTCATAGAGAATCTTTCCGGACAATACGATTAATACGCAATGCTTCAGTTTGTTGTATGGGATCTGTGAGCATAGGCGGTCTCGTCTTTGCAATGATACTACCAGACAATCCGCATGAAAATGAAATGCTATTCGTACTTGAAACACGTGCATTGCGCACAGATCCTACTGTGGAATTGATAAAAATATCTACTCGCGAGCGCATAGTGTCGACTCCGATTGAGTTCGATCCTCTTGATACTCATAAACCTCTTGAAGTTACGCCTTCTTCTCCTCGTGATATTCCATCTCTAAGTTTACATCCCACAAGTTCGCCTTTGCCGTTACTCCGGCAATAATGTTGTCGACGGCGAGCATGGCTGTGAGCATACTGTGATCCTGATTGTTGTAGCGATGCATGCCGTTTCTGCCGATTAGAAACAGGTTGGGGATGGCATCCACGAAATGACGGACTGTGTCGATCTGGTCGTAACTGCCGAAATACGCCGGATAGGCTTTTGGCATGCGCAGAACACAGCCATCGAGAACGTCTGCACGGCTTATGAGCCCCACCTTCTCCATTTCCTGAATACCCAGTTCAATCAAGTCTTTATCGGGCATCACCCACAAATCGCCACCTTCACTCACGAAGTATTCCAGGCCGATCCACATGGTATTTTTGCTATCGGCCACCATGTACGGGCTCCAGTTATTGAAAATCTGCACACGACCCACGCGAACACCACCGTCTTGAATATAGATCCAGTTATCGGGAACATCAGTTTGAATCTGCCTTCCCTTTTCAACGACGTTCAGTTTTTTGAGCAATAAACCGACGGTCAAGAAGTCGCGATACTGCAGGCCTTCGGCCACTTCGGTGACAAGCGCCGGCGGATGTGGCGTCATCATGCCAATCAAATGCTTGATCGGCATGGTGGAAAAGAAGTAATCACAGGCAATTTTTTTGAGCTCACCGGTCTGCATGTCTTCGACCATCACGGATGTGATAGCGCCATTGTCGACGTGCACGCTGGAAATACGCTTACGCATTTCGAGAGTGCCGCCGCATTGCACAATCTGCTTTGCCACTACCTCCCACATCTGGCCGGGGCCGAACTTGGGATAGAAAAAACGCGTGATGAGACTCGTTTCGCGTTCGCGCTGCGACTTGGCAAAATCACTGCTGAGCAAATCGCGAATGGCATGAGCAAGCGCACGTTTGAGCGACAATCCCTTCACGCGCTGCGCGCCCCAATCCGCACGAATCTGGCTACAGGGCACGCCCCACACTTTCTCGGTATAGGCTTCGAAGAAGGTTTTGTACAACCGACGCCCGAAGCGGTTGATGTAAAAAGAATCCAGGAACGTTTCGTCTTTGAGCGGAAACATCTGCGCTTTGATGTAGCTCATGCCGATGAGGAATGTGTTGAGAATGCCGAGTCTGCGAGCCACCAGAAACGTAATACCGATCGGATACGGGAAGAAATGCTTGCGATAGAAAATGCGTGAGACACGCGGACGCTGCAGCATGACGTCGTCCTCCTTTTCCGGATCTGGCGCGGGACGAGTAATGGAGGTAGGAAGTGAGGGCTTGGGCTGGGGTTTGGAATGATGAGCAGAAGCACGATGATCATGCTTTTTTTTCACTTCAACTGTTTTGTCATTATTTTCTGCAGCCCTAACCCCCACCCCTAACCCTTCCTCAACACCATCATTGCCAACACCCACCTCCGGACACAAATACTCCATCGTGACCTGTACCGCATACTCGATTTCGTGCTGCTTGGCTGCTGTATCGGCCGCGGGTGCACCTTGTGGCGGCAGAATATTGAACCACCATTTCATGACACGATCGATTTTGGAAAA
This sequence comes from uncultured Candidatus Peregrinibacteria bacterium, assembly GCA_937863435.1. Taxonomy (GTDB): domain Bacteria; phylum Patescibacteriota; class Gracilibacteria; order Peribacterales; family Peribacteraceae; genus JAGOTD01. Next base: position 41,407 of record CALMES010000079.1, on the reverse strand, counting down.
GAAGCGATGGCCGCCGATATCGATACGATTGCCTTTGTAGTTATACGTCTGAGCGATACCGCCAATGGCATCCGTTGCCTCGAAAATCAATACATCGATATCTGTACGCTTGCGCAATTCATACGCGGCTGTCAGTCCGGCAGGACCGGCTCCGGCGATGATGGCGACCTTCTTCTTTGTCATACAGTGCAAAAAATGATGATACGAAATGAATGATTTTTGTCGCTTTTAACGAGCCTTCCAGACACGCAGCGCAGTGTAGCGAAAAGCGTCCCAAAGCAACATCGAAAGTCATTTAGACTGTCACAACGTCCGGCAGATGTTCGACTTTTTTGAAAATAAAGCCGTGCGACAGGCAATAGTTGATAATAGCCACCGTGCCGACAACGATCACCTTGCCCAGCTGATACTGCACGTGGAGCCACAACAGAGCCGCGTAGAAGATGTAGCTCCCTACAAACGCACAACTATAGACGAGAATAAAGCGCATGGTTTGGGCACGACTACGTTCTTTATTGCGAAAGGTAATGTATTTATTGAAGAAGAAGACAAACGTGATGGAGGCAAGTCCGGCGGGTAAATTGGCGATCCACGGAACAATGTGGAATTTCTCCACCAAAAGGGTCAGAATGACGAACTCAATGGAGAAGCCGGTCAGTCCGCAGATGCCGAACTTGAATCCCTGAATGAGATGTTTGCGGATGGTAGAATCGGCGAGAAATTTTTTCATACGAGAGGAAGAGCGATGAGCAAAATGCCGTAAAGGTAAGGACGCAGGGACAAGCTATTCATTACTTTCCCTTGGTGACCCAACCGTCGTAGGTTTTCCGCAAACCGTCGGCAAGCGGTGTCCACTGTAGCGATTCGAGCGTGGCATGCATGGGCAATACCGCAATGGAACGGCTGCCTTCCGGCTGGGTCGTATCGAATTGGAGCGTGAGAGACGGATTGACGATCTGGCGGATTTGTTCAGCCAGTTCGGCAATTGTGACCATGCCGGTGGGTGCAATGTACTGAATACCGTGCACGTCACTTTCTATGAGAGTGAAAACCGCCTGTACCAAATCATCAACATACAAGAAAACGCGCTTTTGCATGCCACTTCCCCATACCTGCAACACTTCTTTACTGTCACGCGCTTTCACCATAAGCGAGGGGATAACATTGCCGTCTTTCGAGAACGTATCGCGCGGACCGTACACACCAACCGGACGGACAATGAGCAGCGGAAAGCCAAGTTGATGCGCAGCGGTAAGCCAGAGGGTTTCTGATACGGCTTTGCCCAACACATACCCGTCGAGCTGCTGTTCCTGAGCTACCGCAATCACATCGATGGCCGGCGGGACATTGGCACTACTGAAGAAAGTGACACTCGTTTTCTTGTGTGACTTCATGGCATGAATGAGCGCGAGTGACATTTCGATGTTGCCGTTCATCACGTCGCTGCAGTGTTTGCGGTGAAAATCGATATTCCGCCGGTGCGATGCCAGGTGAAAGATATGATCCACTCCCTCCAGAAGCTGTTCGCAGTAGTCGGCTTCACGCAAATCCCCTTCCATCCATTCTATTTCCGAGCGCTTTTTCGACAGCGCACGATAGTTTTCGGACCGCATCGGTGCGCGGACAGAGGCGCCAAGAGCGAGCAAGTGCTCGACTAAGACACTACCGACAAAGCCGGTGGCTCCGGTCACAACAACCCGCTTTTTTTTCCAGGCACTGCTCATGGAATGCAGGCTAGAGAAAAGATGGAGCGATTGCAATTGCAGTGCATCTTTTTTTACAGAACCCGAAGAGATTCCACACGAAGAACGAAGAATGCTAGAGTGAATGTATGAAAAAATTACGTCTGTATGCGACAACCATGTGGCGCCTGATAGCCACAGTGCAAAACTGGCCGCTCTACCTTTTGAATAAATGGCAACTGACAACAGGCGACCGTGTTCGCTACCGGCTACGTAACGGCACAGTCCTTATTGCGCGTCCGTATGCTATAGAAGGCGGGGCATTAAACGATGTGTGGCTGGATCGATCGTACGAACCAAACGATAAAGGTATCGTGTTTGACTGGACGCAATGCAAACACATCATCGATATCGGTGCGAACATCGGTACTTTTATGCTGTATGCCGCAGCCAAAGCGCCATCAGCTCACATCTACACCTTTGAACCTGAGCCAAGCAACTATGTGCTCGTCCAGGAAAATATCCAAGCAAATCGCTTGGAGCAGCGCGTACATGCGTTCAATGCAGGTGTCGCAGCAACAACCGGCAGCCTGACACTGTATGTTACAGGCGACACCGGCGGGCATTCTGTATTCGATTATTCGCATGCAGGCACCCCTACAACCGTCCCCTGCTTTTCTCTGGAGCGAGTATTTACCGATAACTCTCTTCCGTTTTGTGACTTTCTGAAAATTGATTGTGAGGGCGCAGAGTACGATATTTTGTACGCACTTTCTCCGGATTATTATCAAAAAATAAGTTTTATAGCCCTGGAATATCATCATTTCTCAAAAAATCCATTGCACACACCCGCCGCACTACAGCAGCATCTTGAGAAACAGGGCTTTACCGTTTCAAAACCGAAGAAATCCTTATTTTTTGCGCACCGGACGACTCGCTAGAAAATAAAATTCTGATATCCTCTGTGCATGCCTTCTCGTGATCCTGTCATCTGTGTCATAGGCCTTGGATATGTAGGCCTGCCATTAGCTGCCGCTTTTGGACGCAGTGGCTGGAAGACGTACGGCTTCGATATTAATGCCAAACGCATTGAAGCTCTGAAAAATAACGAAGACTGGACAGATGAATTAACTGCGGATGACCTGAAGAAAACCAGCGTTGAATATAGTAATGATCCGGCTGTAATACGTGAGGCCAATACTATTATTATCGCCGTTCCAACGCCCATTGACTCCCTCAATAACCCCGATCTCACCCCTGTGATAAAAGCATGTGAAACGGTGGGCAAACACATGAGTAAAGGCGCGGTGATCGTATCGGAATCCACAGTATACCCCGGTGTAACGGAAGATATTTGCGTGCCCATTTTAGAACGCGCATCAGGTTTTGTGTGCGGCAAAGATTTCACGATTGGCTATTCACCAGAACGCATTAATCCAGGCGACAAAGAGCATACTGTCGATAAAATCATCAAGGTTGTTGCAGGTCAGGATAAGGAAACGACAGAATGGCTGGCTACGGTCTATGGCAGAATTATTACTGCAGGCATTCATAAAGCACCGAATATTAAAGTGGCAGAACTGGCTAAGGCACTCGAAAACACTCAGCGCGACATAAACATTGCGCTCATGAATGAGATTGCACGCTTTTGCGACAGGCTCGGCATCCGCACCAAAGACGTGCTGGAGGCAGCGGGTACCAAATGGAACTTTCTCAAATTTACGCCAGGACTTGTGGGTGGGCACTGTATCGGCGTTGATCCTTATTATCTCGTTCACAAAGCCAAAGAATTAGGGATGCATACCGAAGTAATATCAGCCGGAAGAAAAATGAATGACACGATGCCGTCGTTTATCCATCATCAAATTATGCGGGCAATGACACAAAAAAATATCAGTGCTATCGGGGCAAAGGTTTTGATACTCGGGCTTACTTTCAAGGAAAATGTCCCCGATACCCGTAACTCAAAAGTGCATGAACTGATGAGCCAGCTGGAAAGCGCAGGCTGTATGGTGCGCGGCCATGATCCGCTGCTGACTCCGGATGCCATTGAAAACATGAACATGAAACCGGGAAGCTTAGATGACGGGCCGTTTGATGTGATTATCGCAGCCGTCAGTCATCGTCAATATAGCAAGCTAAAGGCCTCGGATATGACGAAAGCTCTGAAAAAAAATGGTATTTTTTATGATTTAAAATCGATGTGGACACCGCAGGAATTTGAAAAAGACTGTTATTGCTACCTCTCTCTTTGACGCACCGTTATTCCGTACGCTGGCTGAGCTTGCTACTCATTATCCTGGCAGCCCTTTTGACAATCACTCTCGCTCCTTACGGCTTCCGGCCGTCAGCTCTGCTGCATATAGATACAACCATTGCATTGCAACACCCGCCCCCCCCGGGAACAGTGGTTCTGAAAGTGCCAGGTTATGACGCCATGGGTTACTATCAAATTGCACGCACTTTTCCTGCTATCTTTCTGCCATCACAATGGAGAAATTTGCGCATGTTTTCTCCAGCATCATACGCCTATCAACGCATTCTTTTACCGGCAGTCGCGTTTATATTCTCCGCAGGCAATACGTCCGCACTGCCTTCGGTGTTTTTACTGATTAATATTCTGGCAATCAGTGTCACTTTTCTGCTTGTGCAGCGAAAGTTCTCCAATCCGTTATACGCTTTTGCACTCGCTCTCTGTCCTGCCGCGATGGTTGCCTTGCATTTCACGCTTGCTGAACCGCTTACTCTGCTGCTGAGCACAATTTTCCTTTTACGCATGCGGCGCTCGGAAACAATGGAAAGCATTGACGTACTGCTTCTGTCACTTCTTGTTCTTTCGCGCGAGGTCAATGTCTTGTTCGCCTTGTTTACACTTCTATATCTGTTTCTGAAACAAAAGTGGCGCAGTGCCGGACTTGCTGTTATTCCTCTGATCGTTTTCGGGATATGGCATACTTACATGTATCTCATCTTTCACTCCTGGCCCTTCTTTATCAGTACGGGAAACCGGAATATTCCTTTCCTCTCAATTTTTCTTATTCTTATCGGAAAGAAGCCCTATACGCTTCTCACAACAACATCTATCGCTCTTTTTCTGGGCTTCGTCCTGCCTGTACTCTTGCATACGCTGTGGCAAATTGCATACAAGCGAGACAGGTCATATTTTCCCGTTATGTTGCTGCTGTTTCTCGGCATTATGATCACGATGTCAGATAATATTTGGGGGTCTATTACGAGTATTGGCCGGGTTATAACCCCTGTCTACCCACTGGCAATTCTCTATAGCGCACAACGCAACAACATCTATGACAGATTATTGTGCCAGACCCTCATAATAATCGGACTAGTCACAGCCGTTGGACTTGGTCTTATTGTGCATCCTTTTTTTATAACCTGATGACTTCTCCCAGCACCTTCAAATTAAGCATTCTTGTACCGGTCTATAATGAAGACGCAACTTTATTGCAAGTAATGAACGCCCTTCATGCAACATGTGAATATGCCCAGATTGTGTACATTGACGATGGCTCCAGCGACAATTCATACGACATTTTGAAGAAATACGCACGAACACAGGATATTGTCCTTACGCAGCGCAACGGAGGAAAGGGCTCCGCCATTCGTGCGGGCCTAGCAAAAGCAGCTGGTGATTTCACGGTTATTCAGGATGCGGATCTGGAGTACGATCCAAAACAAATTGGGTTGCTGCTGCAGGCAACAGAGAATCGAACAGATACGGTTGTATTCGGGTCACGGTTTCTGACCTCGAATCCCAATATTTACAAACGCTATCTTCTGGGCAACAAAGTAATAACTGGGCTTCTTAATATTCTGTTTGGATCAAAGTTAACTGACAGTTATACCTGCTATAAGTTGCTGCCCACCAATGTGCTGCGCTCGCTCGGTCTAGTGTCAGACGGATTTGAAATGGAAGCAGAGATCTGCGCCAAATGCATCCAGCAGGGCATACCAATTAAAGAAATTGCCATCTCCTATAACCCCAGAACTCTTGAGGAGGGTAAAAAAATCGGCTGGAAGGATGCATGGAAAGGATGTATCACCATGCTTAAGGTACGCTTTTCGAAACGCGTCGCAACGACCGCAGAGCCTCAGCAATAATACCGAGACTGAATATAAGCATCGAACACAGAAAGCCGCAAAAAATAGCCACAAAACCGATAAGAGGCGACACCATAATGCTGACGCCGAATGAGACGATAGACAGCAGAAGGAATAATTTGAGCGGATTGTACCGAATAATAACTTCGACGATATACTGCATCGTACGAAGTGCGTCGCGAACGATCCGCACCTTTGACCGGCCCACGCGCTTTTCGTACGCAACAGGCACATAGCCGACAAAGCGGCCGGTCAGCTGATAGATGAGCGTCTGAGTGGTGGTAAAGCTGAATGTATTACAAAGATCGGGAAAGAACGGCAAAATATCTTGCTTGCGGAATACTCGAAATCCGGAATTAATATCCGGAATGCGCTTGCCGGTTGTAAATTCCACAAGCAACTTAAAAATAATGCGTGCAGGCATCTTTAAAAACGCACCTCGGTACGCTTTGCCAAAACGTGCGCCTACGACCATGTCGAAGCCCCTATTGAGCATATCGACGAGCGCAGGAATGGAACCGACCGGATATGTTCCGTCCGCATCGGTGATAACAATTATTTCATTGGAAGCCGCTGCAATGCCGGCCTTCAAGCTGTAACCGTAACCTGCAGGAACCGGATGCTCTAACACCAATGTTGCACCCGAGTGCCTGGCAACATCCGCTGTATTATCGGTAGAACCGTCATTTATAACGATGATTTCGGCCTGTAAAGGCAACGCCTTGATAGCAGCAAGAACGGATCCGATGCCATCCGCTTCGTTAAGAGCGGGAATGATGACGCTGATGGCTTGCACTGTAAAAAAGGAAAGAGAGCAGCTCATGAAAACCAATCGCTGCAAAAACAGCATAGCAGAAAAACACCGGCATCAGATAGCGAGGCGTTACCCCTGTCATCGCATAGACTGCCGTATTGTAGAAAATCAGCATGCCAAACAAGCCGCATACTTTACATTGTACGGCACGAGAACAAATGGAGAGCATGCATCCCAAGAATACAATCAAGGATCCGATGAGTGCCGATAGGTTGAAAAGAGTACTCCATCCTCCTCCTACGTAGGGCAGATGTAACTCTATAACATTGACAAGCGACTGCCAGGCATAGCTCACGGGATGCAAGAGAATTTTCTTCTTGCCCACCTGTGCAATCGCTGCATCGTTGCTTGTATCAATGGGATCCGGCCACTGAAGGTGCATGAGACGATTTTAACTGCAGACAGGAGACCTGCCACTCCATTCACGAGAGACATACTCTGCCCATAGACAGCGAAACGGCTCCATTCCGTACATATGCTCAGCCTGCTGACCACGCACATGCCACATAACGGCTGCGCGGTGAATATCAATAGGCCGGAATTCCCCTGTGTAATACGCGGTGCGTGAGGACCATAGACATACGCTAATAGCAGGTATCAGCAAAATCGGAATCATGTGCCTCCACGGCAATTTGCAGAAAATGAAAAAACAAACAATAAAAACCGGAAGAAAGACATACGAATAGACGGTCAAAATGAGCATGCCTAGCAGCGTGCCCGCCACAATCGCTCTCCGCATGGTTGAGGCTTGGAGAAGATAGAGCAGTACGATTGCCAGACTCATAAACAGCGGCAAGGCAATCCCCTCGCGCAGAACGGAAAAAATAACATGAAAAACCGACGGCGACGTCAGGAGGAGCAGATAGACGATGACCGCGATGCGATCTGACAGAAACCTCGTTAGTGTCCGAGTAAACATCAATACTGCAGCCGCATGGAGAAGACCCTGTACGAAAAAAACAGCAACCCGGTTGTACAGACCGAACGCTGAATATACGAGAGCCAGAAACGCGCTGTAACCAGGTTCACGATCGAAGTACGGATGCAGACCGTCAAACGAATAAAAATGCAAACGCACCATATTCGCGGCGGCTTCGCTGTATGACAGGGCGTCACCGATACCTACGCTAAAACTGGGGTCTGTCTGCAGCAATCGAAACAGGGCAATACACCACAAGAATACATAAAGCAGCAGTCCGATCCGAAGCCAGCGACGAAGAAAAAGTGTCATACAACTCAAGTGTACTGCCTCATCCACTCATCGAGCCAGAGCAGAGCCCAAATGTGGTCGCTGTAATCGACCTTTGATATCCGGTACATTTTCAAGAATGTCTCCATCTTTGCGCGGTCGAAGATCGCCCATAATTTTGAATCGGCTGAAAGCAGCCGGTCATCGACGAAGGAGGCGAGATTGGTTCGAAACCAATGATCGAGTGGCAGACGGAAGCCGGATTTTGGTCGCGTGAGCGTTTCATCCGGCACAATGCCTTTGAGCACTTCTTTCAGAATCCATTTCTTGGATTTGCCGTGCAGCTTGTAGCGCGCCGGTATGCGGGCAGTCAGTTCCAATAGTTCATGGTCGAGAAACGGCGACCTTGCCTCCAGCCCGAATGCCATGGATCCTAAATCCACTTTCGGCAGCAGGTCGTCGGCCAAATAAGATGCGATATCCATGCTCATGCTCTGATGCAGAATTTCTTTGGCACGCTCTCTGGCATCGGCTGTACGGGCAGCGTACCAGCTGTCCGTTGCCGGAAAATTCTTGCCAAAGCCCGCAGCATACAGTCCGCGTTTTTCTGCGTCAGTAAAGAAGCTCAAGTACTGCAATGAGCGCTCCGGCCACGGCAAATGCATGGAATGTTCAAAGCGCTTACAGCGGTAGCTGAATGTCGTATTGGCCAAACGATGGAATACCGTCGTGCCAAGCCGCGCCAATGCGTGCACGAATCCCGGATAGGTCGCCCACGTGTTGGAAAAACGCAGAATGGGATAGCGTACGTAGCCGGCAAAGTTTTCGTCTCCGCCGTCTCCGTTGAGTGCCACTGTCACCGACTTGCGGGATTCACGCGCGATCAAATAGGTGGGAATGGCTGATGAATCGGCATACGGCTCCTCGTAGGTATGAACTAATTCCGGCAGCAAATGGACGATATCGGGCTCAACCAAAAGAGGATGATGATTCGTGCCAAACAACTTGGCGATACGGTCGGCGTCGGGCAGTTCGTTATGGGAATCGACGGAGCTGCCAATCGAGAATGTCTGAACCGGATGCGCGCTGTGGCGTGTCATGAATGCAACAACAGCCGCACTGTCGATGCCACCCGATAAAAAGGCGCCGACAGGAACATCGGCCACCATCCGCAGATGCACGCTCTCATTGAACGTATGCACTATTTTCTCCTTCCAGGTTTCAAGCGGCGTCGCTTCATCGGTATCGTAACGCAGTTCCCAGTATTTTTTCTGCTCCATCGGCTTGCCGCTCAGATCGATTGTGAGCGCGGTGGCTGCCGGCAGCTTCTGAATCCCCACAATGCCGGTTGCCGGCGCCGGCACGTACATCATGGTGAGGTAATGGTGCACCGCCTCGGCGTCCATCGACTTGGGACATGATGGAAGAGTGCGTAGCGCCTTCAATTCGGAGGCAAATGCAAACACCTTGCCATCCGAAAAATACTTGAGGGGTTTTTTGCCGACCCGATCGCGCGCCAGGAAGACAATCCCCCGCTTCAAATCGTGGACTGCAAAGGCAAACATTCCCCGCAGATGGTCCACGCACTGCGGCCCGAATTCTTCATACAGTTTTAAGAGCACTTCAGTATCACCCGTAGAATGGAAAACGTGACCGCGGTCTTCGAGCATGCGGCGCTTCTCGGCAAAATTGTATATCTCGCCGTTAAACACCAGCACTGTCTTGCCGTCGCTGCTGATCATCGGCTGGCTGGCTGCGTCGGATAAATCGAGCACAGACAGGCGTCGTTGTGCTAGGCCAACCGAGCCATGAACATAGGTTCCGCGGCCATTTGGTCCGCGGTGAGCCAACGCGTCAATCAGCACATCGAGCTGTGCCTGGTCTACTTGCGCGCCGTCGAAAGTGATGATGCCAGCGATTCCACACATGCCCTCATACTATAAGAATACGACTCGCTGCCAAGCGAAGAGTGGAGTGAAAAATGCCTGCGTGCGAAGCCACCGACTTTCCATTACACTACGCTCCATGCAACAAAAGCAATCCGAGTGGGCCTGGCAATGGGACCACGTCTACGACGACAATCAATGGCTGTTTACCGAGTGGATCTCCCCCAATACATTCGACACTTTTAAGGACAAGGAAGTACTGGATTGCGGCTGCGGCGGTGGCCAGCATATTAATTTTGTCTCACCGTACGCCAAAAAAGTGACAGGCGTGGACCTAAACGCGCTCTCCAGTTCCAAGGAACACACAAAAAACCTGAGTAATGTGGAACTGATCGAAGACGATATTGCTGCCATGAATCTCAACCGCCAGTTCGATGTCGTGTATTCGATTGGCGTACTGCACCACACCGACAATCCGAACGCGTCGTTTGCCAATATCGCCCGTCACTGTAAAAAGGGCGGCCGCGTGATCGTCTGGGTGTATAGCAACGAAGGAAACTTCTTGAATCGATTTGTACTGGAGCCGATCAAAACAATTCTCATCTATCATTTGCCGCGCCCGGCAGTGATGGCGATCGCTCATATGCTCACCGCCCTCCTCTACATTCCGATTTACACGCTCTATTTGTTGCCTCTGCGCTTCCTGCCGTTTTTCGAGTACTTCCAGAACTGGCGCAAGCTGAGTTACAAACGCAATCTGCTGAACGTCTTTGATAAGCTGAACGCCCCACAAACCTGGTTCATAACCAAAGAGCAGATTACGAGCTGGTTCCCCGCATCCGAATTTACCGATGTGCACATTTCGCCGTACAAAGGAGTGAGCTGGCGCGGATCTGGCACACGCATCGTATGAAGCAAACTATTGCGGTTACCGGCAGCAACGGAATGATCGGCACGGCAGTGGTGAAGCAATTGCAGGGCGCCGGCTTCCGCGTGATCGCCCTTGTCCGCACACTGCCAGGCAACTCACTGCCGGAGAACGTCGAGTATCGCAAAGCCGACATGCGCGACGGTATCGCGCTAACCAAGGCGCTGGCCGGGGCAGCCGCAGTGATTCATCTGGCCGCCCGCAAGTCGGATGAAAAGGATAGCAAGGCGATCAATGTGGAGGGTGCCGGCAATCTGGTGGCCGCATGTAAAGCCAATGGCGTGCAGTTGATCATCAACATTTCCACCCAATCGGTACGACTGACCAGGAAGGGTGTGTATGCTTCCACCAAAGCTCAAGCGGATCAAATAGTGCAAAGCAGCGGGATTCCGAGCATCACACTGCTGCCAAGCGTTGTCTATAGTGATGATCAGTCCGGTATTTTTCAGAGTCTGTTTTCATTCACCAATTTACCAGTCGTGCCGGTGATTGGTAGTGGCGAAGCGGCGTATCATCCCATTCACGTCGATGACCTGGCAGCCATTATTGTCCGGTGTCTCGAGCATGCGGAATTGGCGGGACAATCGTTCGATGTCGGTGGCAGGGAGGCATGGACATTCAATCAGTTGGTGGATGCGGTTCTCGTCGTACGCGGCTTGCACAAAGATAAAATTCATCTGCCCATCTGGCTGTGCTTGTGCCTCGCTTTTGCCACCCGCTGGATGCCAAAACCACCGCTGAGTCGCAGCAATGTCCTGGGGGCTGCCGAAGATATACCAATGAATCCGGATTCCATTTTACAGATCACCGGCGTTGAGCCGCGTCCGCTCACGAAAGGACTGCAAGAGATTGCCGCAAGCCGCCAAGAACGTGAGAAGCACAACGAAGCAGCCGGACTGCTGCGCTACATTGGTCAATCATTCGATAGAACATTCCAGCCATCCAATACACTCACGCGCCGTTTTCTCGCGGCTCTTGCGACTCATCAATGGAACGATGTTCGTCCGCTGGATGTCTCGCTTTTCAAAAAACCATCACGTCTCCGTGCGCTCGACAGCTGGACACGCTTGCGTCATCCAGGCTGCATCTTCCAGCAGAAACTGCTGATTGCAGCGGCGATACTGGAGTGCGATCCGGTATCAGCAGATTGGCTACTGCCTGCCACGCAATCGAAAGGACATATTGTCTGGACATGCGTGATCGCAACTATAGAGGCTGCAGCATCGACTGTGAGCGGATTGCTCCAGAGTCGTTCTCCTTCTTTCAAGCGCAATGCCGGACTGTGATGTCATTATTATCGGCAGCGGACCGGCGGCGGTGCACAGCGCTTACCCGCTGATTGAAGCCGGAAAAACCGTCTGGATGATCGATGGCGGCAATGCGCCACCATCAAGTATGGCGGAAGCCCCCATTGATAACTTTGAAGATGTCCGGCGTACGCACAGTGACCAATATCGCTGGTTTATCGGCGATGATTTTTCGGGGATTCCGCTTGGCGGCCTGCAGGGCGGACTGGGCGGCGGACAGATCAGTGGCAACAGATCCTATGCCGTACGCGATACAGACACTCTTCTTCCGTTGTCGCTCCACAATGCTCAGGTGATTCAGAGCCTGGCACTCGGCGGACTTGGTGCGGTGTGGGGCGCGGCTTGCGCGTATCTGGAGCCACAGGAATTGCAGGCAATGGGAATGGATCCGGCCGCAATGGAAGAGCACTACGATATCGTCACCAGGCGCATCGGCATTTCCGGCCCGCAAAATCGCAGCGGTATACAGCCTGCACTCACTCCCGATTTGCATGCGCAGCTGATCTTGAAAAAAGCAGCGAGCAAAGGTGATTGGCTCACGAAAGAGCGGATGAGCGTTGCCCAGCCGCATTCCGCTATTTTGACGCAGCCACTGGGAACACGGCAGGCATCAACGGAAAATGATATGGAATATTGGTCCGATGCCGGCGGCAGCGTGTACAGACCGCAGATGAGCGTGAAAGAATTATCGACGCACGCGAATTTTGTCTATAAACCCGGCTACGTGGTCACAGCATTTCAGGAGGAAGGCACGCAAGTGATCGTCGAGGCAATCGAGAAGGACAGACCTGCGCAAAAGACCTCCTTCACGGGCAGGAAGCTCATCTTGGCTGCAGGCGCCGTGGGTTCGGCCCGGCTCACACTGCTCAGTCGCGGATTGTATCAGAAAGAGATTCCCTTTGTCGGCAAGCCACACGTGCTCAGCGCCTGTTTTCATCCTTCAAGTCTCGGCAATTCCGGTCCTAAGAAACGATCGAGTCTCTGCCAATTGGTCATTCGCGATGAAGTGATGCGTGACGGCTTTGAGCAGAGTTGCGCGCAGTTATACAGCTACCGCTCTCTGCTGCTGTTTCGCCTGCTGTCATCGGTCCCGCTGGCATCACCGAACGCTCTGCGCATTCTCGCTGCACTGGCGCCATCGCTTGTCATTGCCGACATTCGCTTTCCGGGTTTTCCATCAGAAAAAAATACGCTGTCGATAGAGCAGACGAATCATCCGTTTGGCCTCACATCCATTCGTATGGCAGTGCCGAACACAGAACGATCGCTGCGGCAGAAATGTCTTACGCGCCAGCATCGGGCGATGAGAAAAATCGGCTTACTGCCGGTTAAAACACTCCTGCTTCCCGAGGCATCGACGAGCCATTACGCCGGTACCATTGCCTGCAACGCAACGGGGGTCTTGCGCACCGATAGCAATGGAAAGTTGGGTGATGCGCGCAATATCTTCGTGGCTGACAGTGCGGTATTTCGCGCATTGCCTGCCAAACCGCACACGTTGACACTTATGGCCAATGCCAATCGTATCGGCACACAACTGCTTTCAACTCTCTAGGAAGAAGCTATACTCGGGCCATGTGCGGTATTGCCGGCTTCATCGGTGAGGATACACAGAAAATTGAGCGTATGCTTGCGGCTTTAGTGCATCGCGGACCCGATGGAAATGCCGTGTACACAGGAGCCAATATCTCGTTTGGGCACGCGCGTCTGGCGATTTTGGACCCCACACCCATCGGCGATCAGCCGATGTGGAACGACAGCGGCAGCGTGGTGATTGTCTATAACGGCGAGATTTTTAACTACCGCGAACTCAAGTCGGCTGAGAAATTCGACTGTAAAACAGGAACCGATACAGAAGTGCTTCTCAAGCTGTATGACCGCTACGGCATTGAGTTTCTCTCGAAGCTGCGCGGCATGTTTGCATTCGGGCTCTACGACACGCGCAAGCAGACACTCTTTCTGGCCCGCGATTCCAGCGGCATCAAACCGCTGTTTATCGCTCACGTCGACGGCAAGCTCCACTTTGCCTCCGAAATGCGCTCGCTGCTGAAAGCATTTCCGGTAAAGCCGGCGCTGAACATGCGCTCGCTGAGCCACTATGTACGATTGCAGTACGTCCCAGGACCGGACACACTCTGCGAAGGCATCAGTAGTTTGCCACCCGGCACATTACTCACGTGCACGCCACGCGGTGAAAAGCGCGACATCATCTCCCCGGATGTCTCGCCGCTGCCGTTTGCCTCCAAGCAGGAATTCGCCAAGCAGTTTCCCCTGCTCATGGAACGAGTGGTGCATGATCACCTCATTTCTGATCGGCCGATTGGTATTTTTTTAAGCGGCGGTATGGACTCGTCTATTGTCCTGCACCACATGGCGAGCCAGTCGGGGCAACCGGTGCGGACATTCACGGTCCGGTTCGATGCAACGGAAGATGAGGATCAGAAGCGGTTTAACCGCGATGCCGAACTGGCACTGCTCACCGCCAAGCATTACGGTACCGATCATCACGAAATAACATTAACGGCGGACATGTGCCGCGATGTGTACGCCGGCTGCGCCAAAGCACTCGATCAGCCCAACGCGGATTCAGTTGCAATGGCCCAGTTTGTCCTCGCCCGCGAAGCGAAAAAACACGTGGATGTCGTGCTGTGCGGCGCCGGAGGCGATGAACTGTTCGGTGGCTACCCGCGCTACCGTATCGCCTACATTCTCAGCGCTCTTCAGGCGATTCCATCGCAGTGGCGAGCCAAGGCAGCGGCACTACTCGGCTATCCTTCCGATGTCCTTGGCATGGCGCCCGGTGCCAAGTTGGCGGAGCGGCTGCTGACGCGCCCGACCAAGGAAATCGATACCTACCTTGCCGGCAACTGGTTCAGTGCCGATCACACCACACAATTATTCGAGGAGCGCTTCGAGAAACTCCACCTGCATAAAGACCGCGTGCGTGAATTTATGGAATTTGATCGCCGGTTGTGGCTGGTCGATGAATCGCTGCGGCTGAATGACGCCATGACGATGGCCAGCGGCGTTGAATGTCGCGTCCCGTTTCTCGATCCGCTCATCATAGAAGCCTCTCATGGCACGCCAAGCGACTGGCACGTCGGTCCGCGACGCACCAAGTGCCTTCTGAAGGATACTTACCGCAGCATTCTGCCAAAGCATTTGTACACGCTCTCCAAAGCATCATTTTATCCTCCGCTCGCCAAATGGATCCGCCGCGAATGCAAGCCGCTCATGGAACACATGCTCGACAACAAACGCATGCAGTCACTGTTCAATATGCAGCATGTCCGGTGTATTCTCGATGACCACGTCTCGCACAAACACTACGGCCTGCACACACTGTCGAGCCTGACGCAACTGAGCAATTGGTTTGAAACGGTGTATGATGCGTAAGTAATCATGAAAAAAGATCTTCAACTTGCCATAAGTCGGGTAAAAAATCTTGCGAGCATTCCGTTTGTACGAGGTGTAACCATCTTTCAGATGGGAACTATTGCCAATATGGCATTGGGCGTACTTTCTTCGGTCGCCTATACCCGCATGCTGGGCCTGCATGCATTCGGTGCGCTGGGCATCATCAATGCGTTAGCCGGACTTATTTCGATTGTAATGCTCTATGGACAAGATACTGCAACAACCACCTTTCTGGCAGAAGCGGCAGGCAAAAAAGACCAGTCAGAAATTATGCGGGTGCTACGTTATTTTCTGCAGGCATCCTGCCTGTCGGGCATTGTCATGACAACGCTACTGCTAGCATGCCCTACCCTTGCTACTCTCTCGGGAAATACGCCGGAAACCGGACATCTTGCCAGACTTGTACTGCTCAATATCTTTTTGCAAGCACCCAACGCACTCACTTTTGCAGTATTGCAAATTGAACGACGGATTGGAACAATCATTATTGTAGAAAACATCATCGATGCCCTGCAAATTTTTCTGTCCGTCACACTGATTCTTTGTGGCTATGGAGTAAAAGGACTGCTGTTTGGCACCCTCATCGGATCATTGCTCAGCCTGCCAGCCCTCTTTTTCTTGTATGAAAACAGCGCACGCCGGCAAGGTTTTCCTCCATTAACCAGCGTTATCATGCACGCCTCCAGAAGAGATACCGCGGATCTCTTTCGTCAAGGAATGTGGATGACTTTGGATCGAAACATAAGCGGCAATCTTTATCCCAATATCTTTTACATGCTACTTGGCGCTTATGGCTCCGTAGAGAGTGTGGGCATCTTCAGACTGGCAATAAAATTTGCAACACTTCCTTCATCGCTCGTCATGCCAAGCATCGCGCGAATGTCCAGCACCACGATTCCGAAACTTGTCGCAAAAAACATCCATACAGCAGTACGTGAAAGCACAAAAATCCTCTTTACCACCGTTACGCTTATTACGCTCGTTACGATTGGATCGTGCCTGGCTATGCCGTTTCTCATCCCGCTTGTGTATGGACAGTCTTTTGCGGCAGCAAGCACTATTTTCTTCTTCCTGTCTCCCATCAACATTATCACCGGATCACATGTGATTTCCGTGCCATTCCTGCGAGTATTGCGTCGAGTCTGGATTATCACGTACGTTCATCTGGCAGGTATTCTTCTGGCAATTGCGGCCTTTTTTCTTCTGAAAGATTGGATAGGCGCCGTTTCAGCCACCATTGCCAGCATCCTGATCTTCCATCTGAATTCTCTCTGGCTTTTTGCCTATTTATATTACAAAATCGGCAACCCTTTCACCCGTGCCAAGCGCTCATAATCGAGCTATCGTTTATCCGTAAAATATCTCTATAATGCGCCCATGACTTCACTCGCTCATCTTCGCATGCTGTACGGTACCAGGGAGATACTGGAAGCAACATTGCCTTACATACGGGGTGACGTACTCGATTTCGGATGCGGCAACAGCAAATATAAGGAAATCATTCTCCGTAACGCAAAATCCTATACAGGGATCGACATCGAGCCCGGCCCCTTCGTCGATATTGTGGGAGATGTAACCGACCCACCGATTGAAGACGAAAGTTTTGATACTATAGTCAGCAATCAGGTAATCGAGCATGTACGCAAGCCCTGGAAAATGATAGAGCACGCCGCACGCATATTACGACCAGGCGGCACACTGATTATAACCGGCCCTTTCTTGGTACCATACCATGCGCATCCGCACGACTATTTCCGCTATACCGAACAAGGCATGCAATCTCTCTGTGAAGATGTCGGACTGACAATCGTGCATTGTACCAGATACGGCGGCGTTTCTGCGGTACTTGGCGAAATGCTCAAATTCACCTGGGCCAGTCCGTATACAAAGCCTCCTCGTTATAAGCGACAGATGCTCAGTATGATTGAAAAAATAATGAGAAGAACCAATAAGCTGCTTAAGCCGAAAGCCGTATATGCAAGCGTTCTCTGTATTGCCCAAAAACCATGATTATCACGCAACCAGACCGAGTGCTTCTCGCCCGGCAAATCAAGGAATACGGCCCCAGGCTTTCCGGCTCGCTGTTGGATGTGGGCGCGGGTCGGGTACGCCGTTACGCATCGTATCTGCCTCATATTCAGTCGTATCAAACATTGGACGCAAACCCCAATTCTGGCGCTGATATAGTCGGATCTGCCGAAGCGATACCGTTAGAAAGTGAATCCAAAGACAGCATTCTCTGCACCCAGGTTCTGGAGCATGTGCCACATCCGCAAAAAGCGGTCGCAGAAATGTTTCGCATTCTTCGTTCGGGTGGCTACTGTCTTCTTACGGCCCCGCAGATGAACGAGCTGCACGAAGAACCTCACGACTACTTTCGCTACACGTGTCACGGCTTTCGTCAGATACTTGAGGATGCGGGCTTTAAGGTGATACAAATTGACCAACGCGGACGTTATCCGGCAACAATCATGCAACTGCGTATTCGTCACATGATCAATACCTGGAAACCCTATGAAAACAGAATGACCATGCTCATTCTCGCACCGCTGACTTACCTCCTTACCCGCTTCGCACTGTGGCGCGACAGCAGTAGCCGGAATCCGGCGGATACACTTGATACGATCGGCTGGTGCGTTCTGGCACAGAAACCATGAATATCCTGCAAATGACCGACGGCATACCTCCGCGTATTCTGGGGGGAGCAGGCAGAATTGTGCTTGAGACGGCTGCCGGCCTAAAAGAAAGAGGTCACACCGTACACATTCTCACTGCAGGCAATAATCCGCCTGACGAGCTGGGCATACGTATTCATAGCATTCCCGCCCTTCCGACAGCATGGTCTCATTACCGAAGTGTTTTTTCGAGGCGGCGCGCAGACGGGATTATGTCTGTCATAGATACCATAAAACCTACGCTCATTCATGCGCATCTTCTAAGTTGGCAGCTAGGATACAGATGGATGGCAGAGGCGCGCAGACGGAATATTCCCATTATTATCACTGCACATGATGCTATGATGGTGCACTATGGCAAAGTGAAGAGTCACGAAACATCCTTCATGACACAGCTCGCGAGTGCCGGACGATCATATAACCCTCTGCGCAATAGGGCCATTCGCCAAATGCTGCTAAATGCGGACCGCATTCTCTGCGTGAGCGATGCATTACGGGCATATCTGACACTGGCCGGACTGCCATCGCTGCAAACACTCCACAACGGCATCAATCTATCTTTTTGGAAACCGCAGGAAACAATGGCGGCGGCACGGCACGCTCTTTCATTGCCGCCAGACGCAGCCATTTTTCTGATTGCCGGACGACTCGGACATGCCAAAGGACTGGACATACTCCTGCATTCACTGCCGGCAAAAGCACACCTTATTGTTGCCGGAAACGTGGATAAAAAAGCTCTTATCTCTCTGGCGGGGCGGGTACACGTGTATGAGCGACAATCATCCGAAGATATGCGGCGTCTGTATGCCGCCGCCGATTGCACAGTTGTACCATCTCTGTATCTCGATCCCTTTCCGACGGTTTGCCTGGAATCCATGGCTATGAATCGACCGGTCCTGGCGACAACGCACGGCGGCGCAAAGGAGGCAATGATACACAATAAGACAGGCTGGATTGTTGATCCGGTAGATGCTGAAGCATTTCGAAAACAAGTTGCATGGATAGCCGCACACAGAAAAGATCTCGCCGACTATGGTGCCTTTGCGCGCAAGCATGTGGAGCAAGAATTTTCTCTCAAAATATATGTAGATCATCTCGAAAAAATCTATACTGATACGCTTGCCGAACGCAAATAATACTATGCGCATTGCACTTTTTACCACCGATCTTGCCGGGCATTCGGGCTGGAGCACTTATGCCCGCGACTTGAGCCGAGAGATGTCAAAACAGGGACACAGTGTTCTTGCGCTTGTACAGAAAAAGATAGGCGCAAATTGGTGCCAAGAGGCAGAACTGCTCGGTGAGGCGCATCACCTCCTTTCACCCTGGGTGCCTTTCTGCGCCAGAACAGCGCCCATTCGCCGCATTCTTGAGGAATTCAAGCCGGATGTCATACATTTCATGGCGGAACCGTATGCCTTGCTCATTCCGTTTTTGCACAAGAGGAAAAGCGTCTACTGCCTCACTTTGCATGGTACGTATGCAATTCTTCCTTTTCGATCGGGAAAGATAACCTACAATCGAATGCGCAAGGCACTGGAGCAATGTGACCATATTTTTTCAGTAAGCAATTACACAAAAGATCATCTGCAAGCAGTGGAGCATGGGCTCTGGAAGCAGTTAAAATTAAATGAAAAAGTGAGCGTCCTTCCTAATGCGATTGATATCTCCTCCATTGCCGCAGATACCGGACGGAGACAGCAGCACACTCCTTCTGTTGTCAGCATTGGCGCCGTAAAAGACAGGAAAGGCTATCGAGAAATCATCGCAGCGCTTGCATTGCTGCAGAAGGCGGCTCACCGCTTCCGGTATCACGTGTATGGATCACTTTCCCAGGATCCTGAATACGTTACGGGTCTGCGTGCGCTCATTGCCGATTACGCACTTGCTGACTCAGTCACCCTGCACGGATCAGTAAGCAATGAAACACTCGCACAAGCCTATAAAAACGCAGATGCGTTTATCTTGCTTTCCAAGCAGACTGAGACGCATTTTGAAGGATTCGGACTGGTTTTTCTGGAAGCAAACGCCCACGGCGTTCCCGTCATTGGACCAGTAACCGGCGGGTGCCCCGAAGCCATTGATGACGGAAAGAGCGGTTTTGTCTGCGATCCTTTCAATGCAGAAAAGGTGGCAGAAAAATTACAAGCCATCCTTGCGGGCAATATTGACCGGCATGCCTGCAGACAATGGGCAGAAAAACATTCCAGCGTTCACGCGGCAGCAACAATGCTGCGCACTTACAGTCGATTGATAGACCGGAAATCTTAAGTTCTTTACGAGGTTTCCTCCCTTTGTTACAGTGTCTGCATGACATCATTTTTCAAGCGTCACACATCCTCCTTCTGGATGTGGCTAACGACTGGCGTGGTTTTTCTCGGAAAGACCATGTTTGTCACACTGCTCCCTCTCCGTTCACTCGGAAGCATTATCTGGCTGCTTGACGACAGCTTCATAGAGATGCGCGTTGCCAGAAATCTGGCATTGGGAGGCGGTTTTTCCTTAGACGGCATTCATGCGACAACAGGCGCGCCGTTTTTGTGGATTTATCTCACATCATTAAACCATAGTATTTTCTGGAAAGAAGCCGCTATTCGGGCCACCCTGATTGAATCCGCCATTTTTGGCTCGCTTGCATGTGTCATTGTCTACTACATTGCCAGAAAGATTACCGCCGATACGCGCGTTGCATGGACCTCATTTTTTCTGTGCACATTTACGGCCAATGCCTTTTTCAATGCCATGAACGGCATGGATACGACATTATTTACATTCCTCGTTCTTCTCAGTATCGCCTTATGCCTGGGGGTTGGCAAGCCTGCACGGATGTCCCCTTTTCTCTGGGGCTGCTTCACAGGCCTGGCATCCGGCGCCACCATGATGACACGGGGTGATGGACTTTTCCTCTTTCTGGGTATTCTTTCATACCTGTTCTACGAATGGATCACGACACCACGTACGCAGCGGCAACACATCCGTCAAATGGCAGGAGGCATCCTGCTGGTATCCGGAATATGCTTCGGACTGTTTATGATATGGCAACTGTCACAGACAGGCTCCCCGTTCCCGGGCAATCAGGTCGGACGCAGAGGTCTTTCACTTGCATTGCATAATTTCTCATTCGATCATTTCTCTTTGCCTCGGTATCTGGCAATCGTTGTGTGGAACGTCTTCCAGCTGGAGGATCTCTTAAGCATCTCGATGGGTGGCTTTCTTTTGGCGTCTGTTGCATTTGTCAGCGGATCTCTTCAGAAGAATTTCCGCCCGCTCAGTATCATTAGCACAGTGTATCTTGGCACGTTCTTTCTTTTGCTGGTTGCCTACCAATGGTACTTTCCCGATGTGCACGGACTAAGATATGTGAATCCGGCCGTACATATTTTCTTTATCTATATCGCTTACCTGCTTTGGAATCTCCCGATAAAATTCTGGCAGAAGCAGGCGGTCGCCCTCCTGATACTCTGGATCGCCATCCTTGCATCATACAGGCACTATCAACTGGCATCGCGATTACCATGGGCTCCGTATATGAGCTATCTGGGTTATGTAAGCCCCGAGAAAAGTAAAGTGTATTGGGGCGCCATTGATTGGGTACGCGATAATCTACCGCCCAATACGGTTATCGGCGCAAGAGACTACGGCCGTATTTCCCTTTTTACCGAAGCGCGCATTCAGGATCTGGCAGGGAATATTGATCCTCAGGTAGCAGTAGCCTTGAATAACGGTACATTGAAAGAGTATCTGAAAGAACGGAAGGTTCAGTATCTCTACATTCCTCCGCCTGGCAAGCGCCCGGACAAGCTGTATGAATATCTCTATGCACATCTGAAACTGGAGCGCGTGAAGGAGGCGCCTGAAGCCCCCACTCAATCTCTTTATAAGATTGTCTGGGAATAAGCTGCTGTCAGATGGACGTCTTGATGGTATTGGTTACATCGAAAACAGGCTGATTGAAGACAACAGACTTATAGCAATCATGTGGTGTGCCAATAACTATTACGTCTGCCTTTGCCAATACCTCTGCCTGCGAAATCAGTTGTGCATCGGAAACGTATGGATCGCAGCATAACACCTCTTTTGCCTCTAGCAGCAACACCTTGCGCAATTTGTACGACAGCGAGCTGCGGATATCGTCACTGTTGGGCTTAAAGGCCATCCCCATCAGTCCAACCGTCATATTCTGCAACGAAAATTGCTGCTTGATGCGCTGAACAACAAGATACGGCAGGCCTTCGTTGATCATCATGGCCGCCTGACCAAGGACAAAAGAACCGTGATTAAACGCCCCAAGCTGCATCGTATCTTTTAAAAGACAGGGTCCGGCCGCAAAGCCGGCTCTTGCAAAAGATTTCATGCGAGGATAGTCCTGGCGCAATGCTGAGTGAATCTTACTGAAATCGGCATTGAATTCTTCAGCCATCACCCAAAACTGATTGGATATGGCAAAGTTAATATAGCGCCATGCATTGGCATACAGCTTGGCAAGCTCCGCTTCGATAGGCTTTAAAAAAATTGTGCCGGGCGCCAGAATTTTAAACAAAGAAGCAGCCCGGTTCCCCGCCTCTTCAGTTACCGAGCCGATTAATTGTGGCAACTCGGCGAGTTCGCGCAAGGACTGGCCTTGTACAATGCGTTCAGGGCAATACGCCAGGTGAATACCGCCTTTCCCCATTGTGTGCATTTGCCGGTACAGCCTGTCGGTCACTCCGGGAAAGAGGGTGCTACGCAATACAAGCAACTGATTATCGTGCATTTCTTTAATAACAGCCTGCAGTGACGCATCGAAAATACCAACCGAAGGATCCAGATATTCATCGACCGGGGTGCCGATGGTTACAATGACTGTATCAACGTCCTTCAAAACCGCATAACTGGTTGTGGCATGCAGTCGCCCGCCTGCCAATACCTTTGCCAGGAGTGCATCGGAACCCTCTTCCATAAACGGCATTTTTCCGGCGTTGACTAGAGCAACAGTTGCCGCGTTGATATCAACAAGTTCAACGAAGCAATCTTTCTCCGCAAATGCCATGCCGAGCGGCAGGCCCACATGCCCGCACCCGCCAATAATTGCTATACGACGAACGGAGTGTGACATGCGCACAAAAGAAAATTCGGATAGAAGCAGGGCCATTCTACGGATAAAAAACTGATTCTCAAATTCAATTCACTCAACGCCTGGCTTTTTCACAAAAAAACCATCGGAAGCTGAACGCAAGAAAATACCAATGCAGATATTCAGGCAACCATGCCCAAAGCCGGAATCGGGAGATGCCAACCCGCCTGTCCCTCCAGATGGTCGGCACTTCCTCAATGCGCCAGCCATGACGGAACGCCTTGGTAACAAGCTCAATCCCGAGCGCAAAACTTACTTGTGATTCTATCTGCATATCGATGACACGACGGCTGTAGGCACGAAAATTATTGGTCGCGTCATGCGTGGGCAAGCCAGCCAAATAATACAGCGAGACGCCGGCAAAACGTGATAACAGCTGCTTGAAGAACGGACCGCCAATCTGCGCCCCTCCTCGCATGTAACGTGAACCGCACACAACGTCCGCTCCCATTCGTAATTTCTCCGCCAGCAATGGAATGTCCTTCGGATCGTCCGCCCTGTCCCCTGCAACCGGAATGATAACGTCTCCCTTTGCGACTGCAAATCCTGCCTTGTACGCATTCAACACGCCTTTTCCAAGGGTATTGTGAACCAATACAACATTTTTTGCGGGCGGACTCATTCCGGCAATAGCCGGCAGAGTATCATCCTCTGGAAAATCGTACACTATCAACACCTCATACGGTTCATGAACAAATTCTTCAATGCTTTTTAATAAGAGCGGCACATTGCCTGCTTCATTATAAACCGGCACAACTAAAGATATAAGAGATTCCATACAGAGCCGCTAAAGGATACCGTCTCTTCAAAAAAGCACTAATGGATATTTACCACAAATACTGTTTTAGTATACTTTTTAATGCACACCACTCTTGGAATTATTTTCTTTTTGAGATCAATCGTTATTCGTGCAGGATACCAATATCACACATGCGTACCATGAATGTCGGCATTATCGGCACTGGATTTGGAGGATTGGTGCAACTACCGGCATTTCTCGGCATGCCAGACATACGTGTTGCCGGAATTGCCTCCGCCCATCCCGAGCGTGCGGCAGCAATAGGACGAAAGCATGATATCTCGCATATATTTACATCACCGCTGGAACTCATCACATGTCCTGATATCGATATTGTCAGCATTGCAACTCCTCAGGCTACACATGAAATGTTTGTCCAGGCCTGCATACAGGCTGGTAAATCAGTTCTGTGTGAAAAACCATTTACCCTCAATTCCCTGCAGGCAAAGAAGCTACTGGCGGCAGCCGGCACAAGGGAGATTGTCCATGGGATTGATTTCGAGTTTCGTCAATTGCCGGCGCTGCAATTTTTGCAAAAACAACTGACAGGCAATTATGCTGAAACAGTAAGAA
This sequence comes from uncultured Candidatus Peregrinibacteria bacterium, assembly GCA_937863435.1. Lineage (GTDB taxonomy): Bacteria > Patescibacteriota > Gracilibacteria > Peribacterales > Peribacteraceae > JAGOTD01. Next base: position 16,905 of record CALMES010000079.1, on the reverse strand, counting down.
TGATAGATATGGAATGGACTGTCGGAACATGGGCGGACACGACCCGCTTATGGCGATGGCAATGTGATGCCAGGCAAGGAGGCGGCGTTCTGAGCGCATTAGGCGTGCACCTGTTTGATGCGGCCGAATGGCTGTTGGGACCCATCGTCTCCTTACAATCGTCCATAGGCACAAAAATCAGCCAACGCAAAGATGCCGGAGGAGTGGCCCGGCAGGTCACATCCGAAGATCATGCAATGATACACATCAAATTCGACAAAGGCGTGACAGGAAACATCCATCTGTCCAATGTGGATGAACACGGTCGTGGCCTGCAGATTTCCGTTCATACAGACAGAAGGATCCTTCGTCTCGAAAGTGCGTCACAAAACTATGGAAACGGCTTGTATGTGACAGAGATTGCTGGGTCAAAATCTTCGATTGTCTTCGAAGAAAAGGCATCCACCGGTATCGATGCACGCATTCCTCTGTTTCAAAAGATTGCGTCACAGTTCTGTATTGCCGTGCGGGAAAAAGACGTCAAATTTTCACCATCTTTTCGTGAAGGGGTGCGCACGCAGCTTCTCCGTGAAGCGACAATCGCCTCAAAAGGTAATTGGATAGACATTTTATACTGAATAAAATACAGTAATTTATATGAAAACCCTCGTTACAGGAGGACTTGGTTTCATCGGCGCTGCTCTTGTACGTGCACTGGTTGCCAGTGGTGAGGCCGTGCGGGTGTTCGACAACTCGTCACGCGGATCTATTGAAAAATTAGGGGATGCAGCGAGTGACGTAGAAATTATCACCGGCGATATCCGCGATCCTGCGCTTGTCCGCAAGGCGGTACAAGGCATGCAGCGAGTCGTTCATCTTGCCTATGTAAACGGAACGGAATATTTCTATAAGCATCCCGCCTATGTTCTGGATGTGGGCATCAAAGGCATGGTGAATGTGATCGACAGCTGTATTCAGGAAGGCGTAAAGGATTTTATTGTCGCTTCCAGTTCCGAGGTCTATCAGATGCCACCGAGCATTCCGACCCCAGAAAATGTACCCCTCAGCGTACCGGATCCGCTCAACCCCCGTTATTCCTATGGCGGAGGAAAAATACTTACCGAGCTCATGGCACTGAATTACGGCCGCGATTATTTCGATCGCGTCGTTATTTTTCGGCCACACAACGTTTACGGACCGGCAATGGGTTATGAGCACGTCATTCCGCAATGCATAGACCGCATGCAAAAACTGTCGCAGAAACATCCTGGGCATACCATTCAATTCCCCATTCAAGGCTCCGGCAATCAGACACGATCATTCATCTACATCGCGGACTTTACCGACGGATTGGTTCAGACCATCAATGCAGGCACGCATATGGGCATATACCATATTGGCACCACTGACGAAATAAGAATCGCAGACGTCGTTGAAAAAATTGCTGCGGAAATGCATCTTTCCATTTCAATCCAGCCAGAACCGGAAATGGCGGGAGGAACGAGTCGTCGGTGCCCCGACATTACCAAGATCCAGTCCTTGGGATTTGCGCCACGTTATTCGCTTGCTCAGGGACTTAAGCCGACAATCGAATGGTATCTGCAGCATCCGGCTCCCCCCAGAGCCGATGTCACCAATATCCCTGCTCTTTTCTTTCATTCCTAATCATGCCTTCTTACGGTCCTGTTACCACTTGCCAGACATGCGGTCATGACAAGCTGGAATCTGTTATTTTCCTTGCCTATTTACCCTCGGTGAATGTGATGTGCCCGCTCAGCCAGCCACATGCAAAAGAACAGTGGTTTCCGGCAGAAATGCTGCGCTGCCCGCAATGTACACTGGTACAGTTAGGATACGTTGCAGACCCAGCGGTTATTTTTCCGCCTGATTATCCATATACCAGCGGCACCACTCGCATTCTTCGAGAAAATTTTGCCGGCCTTTACAGGAATATCAGTGCCCTGATGAATCTCCGGCCAGAGCACTTTATCGTCGATATTGGCTCCAACGACGGTACACTTCTTAAAAATTTTAAGGACGGAGGACATAAAGTTCTCGGGATCGAACCATCCCTCGCCGCCAAACTTGCCGAATCTGCCGGCGTCGATACGCTCATGACATTTTTCGGAACGCAGGCGACTGATACGGTTTTGCAGTCGCATGGAAAAGCTGATGTTATAACTGCGGCAAACGTTTTTGCCCATATTCTGGAACCAAATGATGTGATGGCCAATATTAAACGTCTGCTGAAAGACGATGGCATTTTTGTTTCCGAATCCCATTATCTTCTGGATCTTATCAAGACCCTGCAATATGACACGATCTATCACGAACATCTGCGCTATTATTCTCTGAAGAGCATTCAGTTCCTTCTTGAGAAACATGGCTTCCATGTCTTTAAGGTAGAACGTATTCCGACACATGGCGGCAGCATTCGCGTCTATGCCTCTCCAGGCAAGCGCTTTGCAACTGACAGTTCAGTGCAGACCCTTCTGCAAGAAGAGTCCGCATGGGGACTGGACGACACCGGCTGGATACAACCATTCCGCGATGGCATTCTGCACTCAAAACTGGAACTTTACCGATACATTGCCGACATTCACGCGAAGGGACACAAGATTTATGCCATCAGCGCGCCATCTCGTGCCAGCACGCTCGTGAATTACGTGGGCCTGGACGACGGACTCATTCCGTATGTCGTGGAAATCAAAGGATCAAAAAAAATCGGCAAGTATATGCCCGGACGTAATATTCCTGTTCTAGACGAAGCCAAATTATACGAAGATCAGCCAGAGTACGCACTTCTTCTGTCCTGGCATATTGGCGCTGAATTGATGCCCAATCTCAAAAAGCGCGGCTTTAAAGGAGATTTTATTATCCCCCTCCCTCTCCCAAGAATTGTTCGCAATAGCGAGGTAGTCTAATGCAATAAAAATTTCACAATCCTCTCTCCCGCCCTGCCATCCCATAACGCTGGAACAGTGATAACGGGTGCGATAGGTGTGACAGCATAATTGAGTGCCAGTCGCCAGTCGGCATCATGCTCCAGATCGATAAGCACATTGCTTCCGCTTTCAATTGTTGCCGGACGTTCCGTATTTTTACGCAATGTAAAGCATCGTTTGCCCATCAACACCGCCTCTTCCTGCATGCCTCCTGAATCCGTGACAATGAAGGCACTGTCGCGTACGAGCCGCAGAAAAGGAATATAGCCAAGCGGATCGATAACAAGTACATGCGGGGGGATATCCTGCATCAAGCCAAACTGTATAAGCGCGGCCCTGGTGCGATGATGGAGCGGCAAGATAACAGGGTGAAACTGCGCAATATCCGATAAAAATGTAAGGTTGTTCTGCAGCTGCACAGGATCATCCACATTGCCAGGCCGGTGCAGGGTGGCAACCACATACGATCCTTCGATCTGCACAGGAAGCATTTCGGCACGAATAATGGGCAGCATGCGAATGAGCGTATCGATCATCGTGTTTCCGACAAACTCAATCGTACCCGACTTGCTTTCCTGCCGAAGATGCGTGACACCGGACTCCTCGCTGCAAAACAGAATATCGGCAACCGAATCGATTTCGCGACGATTATGCTCCTCTGGCATGGAAAGATCGAACGAGCGCAAGCCTGCCTCAATATGCGCTAAACGCACATCACTGCGCTTGGCAGCAATAGCCCCTCCCACCGCACCATTTACATCGCCGTAGACAAGTATTGTTTGCGGCTGATATTTTTTAAGAACGGGCGCCAATGCATCAGCCGTTCTTTCGATTATTTCCACGCGCGTCCCGCCATGAATTCCCAAATTCTCATTGGGTACCGGAATATCCAGTTGTTGGAAAAATATATCTGAGAAGAGCGGATCATAATGCTGACCTGTATGAATAATGACATGCCGGACATCAGTGCGGCCACTCTGAACAAATGCCTGATGAACAGCGGCGAGCTTCACAAAATTGGGCCGGGCCGATGTTATGCTCATAAATGTCTTCACGCCTGCATTGTAGCAGCAGACAAAATGCGCTGCATGCGCTTCTCCCAACTAAAATCCAAAGACAGCTCCTTTGCCCGCGCTGCCCGCACGGCTCCTTCCTGAGGATTATCCTTTAGCCTTTCCAGCGCAAACGCCAAGCTGCCAATATCGCCTGGCTCGCAGAAGCTGGCCGTCTCTTCCGAGAGGACATCGCGGATAGTCGGTAAATCCGATGTGACAATCGGTTTGCCGGCAGCCATATACTCAAACATTTTGAGCGGTGACATGTTGAAACGATAGTGCGGTACATCCGGAAATGGCATCGCAAGAATATCGCAGGCCATAAGTGCTGACGGTATGCGCCATGCTTCAATGGCACCAGTAAACAACACATCTGTACTGGTGAGCCCAAGCTCACTCGCCCGCTTTTCATATTCGTCACGATCGGCCTGCGGCCCGCCAACAATCAGACCGAAAAAAGTGTTCCTGGGCAGAACTGCCAACGCCTGGAGCAGTAAGCCGACACCCTTTTCCATGCCGAGAGTTTTCAACCGACCTACATAACCAACAATAAGACGATCTGTACGGATGCCAAACATCTCGCGCGCTTGTATGGGCGTAGGAACAGATGCAAAGCGGTGTAAATCGACTGCATCGCCGGCAACGGCCAACTTGCCCTCTTTTACTCCCCAGCTGCGCAGCGTATCGCGCATGGAGGAGGTAAGGCACGCAACGAGTACGCACCTGTTGCAACGCCGCACGAATAGACGCCGGCCTATACGGGGCAGCTGGTGCAATTCCACAATAGTCGGCACACCGGACGCCAAGAGCGACGGCAATAATGCCGGCGAACGAGTGTACGCAATATCATAACGATCGCGGGACAGTCTGGTTTTCAGCATTCTGCGCATGACCATATTCAATTGCCACAACGCCAGAACTCCTGGAAAAAGCGGACTGGCAATAGGATCAAATGAACCGATGTACTCGATAGTCGTACGTACGTCCGCGCCAAAGTACGTCCAGTAATCTTCCTGGACAGTATTGATGCGATAAGGCGCAAAAATATGAACGTCGTGACCCAGGCGTACCAGCGCGTCGCAAACCTGCGCCACTTGATGACTATGGGCGCGTTCGCTTGGCAGACGAACATTGGTGCAGTAGGCAATGCGCATAAGACGGACAAGAACAAATTACCAATACCATACTACCAGCATATCGCAAATATGAATAAGCCACCTTTTCCAGCATTCACGAATGCACTACACTCGCGGCATGGAAAAAGCATCTCATCAGATAGGGGTAGGAACTCTGGACATCAGTGAGACGGAAAAAGCAAATGTTATGCAGGCGCTGTCGAGCAATCGGTTATCGTATGGTGCTTTCAGTAAAAAATTCGAACATGAGTTTGCAAAAGCGCACGATAGCAAGTTCGGCATTTTCGTGAACAGTGGCACCAGCGCTCTTTCTATCGCAGTGGCATGCCTGAAGGAAACAGGCCGATGGCTAGACAATGACGAAATAATTGTCCCTGCTGTCACGTTTGTCGCAAGTGTAAACGTCATCCTGGACCATAATCTTCGTCCTGTATTTGTCGACTGCGATGCGCATACCTACAACATTGACCCGCAGAAGATTGAGGCAGCCATTACGCCTAAAACTCGCTGTATTATGGTGGTTCACTTATTTGGACTGATTGCCGACATGGACCCCATTCTTGCCATCGCCAAAAAATACAATCTGCGCATTATAGAGGACAGCTGCGAAACAATGGGGGTACGCTACAAAGGCAAAAAGGCCGGCTCATTTGGCGACATCAGTTGTTTTTCCACGTATGTCGCACATTTGATTGTAACCGGGGTTGGAGGTCTGGCTGTCACCAGCAATCAAAAGTACGCCGAAATACTGCGCAGTATTGCCAATCATGGTCGCGACAATATCTACGTGTCAATTGATGACGATAAAGATATTGATGGCGCGACCTTTCGTCAGGTAATCAAACGTCGTTTTCGCTTTATTCGGCGGGGGTTCAGCTTCCGTGCGACCGAAATGGAGGCGGCAATCGGCATTGGACAGCTTGAGCGCCTCCCATCCATCTTGTCGGCGCGGCAAAAGAATGCAGCATCTCTTTTGACCCTGCTTTCGAAGTACGACAAATGGCTGCAACTGGCCAGTTACGATCAAAAAAAACAGGAACATGCGTTTATGATGTTCCCGATTGTTATTCGTAAGGAGGCGCCTTTTACAAAAACAGACCTAGTCGAATATCTCGAGACATGGAACATTGAAACACGCGACATGCTTCCCCTCATCAATCAGCCAGTGTATGAATCAATGCATATCCTGCCCGCAGACTTTCCGGTGGCTGACTGGATCAATAATCATGGTTTTTATATAGGTTGCCATCAGGGCATGACCAATGCGCATTTGAAATATATCCAAAGCGTTTTCCAGACTTTTTTTTCGCAATACGATGCCGATGTTCAGACATCCGCGTAGCGCATGAAAAGACTATGCTACACTAAATCCATGAAAAAAGCTCTTATTACAGGCATTACAGGACAGGATGGATCGTACTTGGCGGAATTGCTCCTCGACAAAGGCTATGAAGTGCATGGCCTTGTGCGCAGATCGTCCACATTCAATCGCGGCAGGATTGACCATCTGCTTCGTGATCCTCATGAGCAAAAAAAGGCCCTTTTTCTTCATTATGGCGATTTAAGCGATTCAAATTCACTGCTGCGCATATTGCTCAAAGTGCGTCCTGACGAAGTGTATAACCTTGCCGCCCAAAGTCATGTGGGACTCAGCTTCGATATACCTGAAAATACTGGCGATAGTACGGGGCTTGGCACAACCAGAATTTTAGAGGCACTGCGTTCAAGCGGAATACAGGCAAAGTTTTATCAGGCAAGCAGTAGCGAGTTATACGGAAAAGTACTGGAGGTCCCGCAGACGGAGACAACCCCTTTTTATCCGCGCAGTCCATACGCTTGTGCAAAGGCATATGCGTTTTATCTCACTCGCAATTACCGCGAAAGTTACGGCATGTTCGCCATCAACGGCATCTTATTCAATCATGAATCACCCCGTCGCGGCGAGAATTTCGTTACACGCAAAATCACCTTGTCTCTCGCCAAAATACTGGCCGGCCAACAAGACTGCCTCTACCTTGGCAATTTGGAATCGCGTCGCGATTGGGGGTATGCCAAAGAATTTGTCGAAGGCATGTGGCTGATGATGCAGCAACAAAAACCTGACGACTTTGTACTGGCAACCGGTGTGCAATCATCGGTACGAGAATTCCTTGAGCTGTGCCTGCATCATGCAGGCATTCGCTATAACCGCGAAGGCAGCGGCATAAACGAAGTATATCGTGAGGCAAAAACAGGTAAGGTGATTGTGGCGATCGATGAACATTATTACCGGCCAGCAGAAGTGGACCTACTGCTTGGCAATCCCATAAAAGCTGAAAAGGTACTCGGCTGGAAATCCAGGACGACGCTTGATGAATTGGCCAGAATGATGCTGGAAACAGACTGTCGGCAGTATGGCATTTCGCTCTGAGAGTGTTGTGTCCCGGCCCGCAAGTGGGCATGATGATGCTATGAGCAAGAGAGCACTGCGCATACTGGTGATTACTCCCTGGGTTCCCTACCCGGTCACGGGCGCCTGCCAACAGGATCGGTTTGCCGGTTTACAGCTGATGAAATCGCTTGGCTACGATGTTCAGGTCATCGCAAAAATTCATTCGTTTCAAGATCGTGCACAGGTAGAGGCAGTATTTCGCCAGGAGAAAATTCCGCTTACCTTAACAGAGCACAGCAGTAATCCTGGTACGCTGCTTTGGCAAAATATGATATCAGTTATTAAAAACCCGGTTCTGATTGATGGCTCTGCATTGGAATATGCAGATAGCAAATACCAGGAAATTGTGCTGCAGAATGTAAAAAACAATCAGCCCGACGTGATATGGCTGGAGTACACCATGCTCTGGCCCCTACTGCACCTATTCAAGCCTATGGGGATTCCGCTCATCATGAAGTCATCGCTTAATGAGCCACTCAACTGTATTGATGAGCATGGTGGCAGCATACTGTCTCGACTAAAATCCATTCCGAAATTTCCCGGAGAAAAAATAGCCGCGACCAAGAGCGATGTGATTCTGGCTATTACACCGCAGGAACAGGTATGGTACGAGCGTTTGGGGGCAAAGCATTCTTTTACCCTGCCATTGCGCGGTCTCTCGCGCTGTCTGAGCAAAAAAACACACGCGAACAAGGACGTTCTTGATGTAATTTTCCTCAGCTCAAATTACAACATGGGTCATAATCGCGATGCGCTCGGGTTTCTGTTGCGTGACATCATTCCGGCTGTACGAAAACGCTCGCCTGGCGCATTCAGATTTCATCTGACGGGAAAAAAGTTTCCGCACTCGCTCCGGAAATATCTGGCAGAAGACGTCGAAGAAACAGGTTTTGTGCCTGATATAGGCACCTACATATCAACAATGGACATTGCGCTCTGCCCCTGGATATCGGGCCATGGCATGCAACAAAAAGTATTTGAACCGCTCTGCCGCTCTCTGCCGCTTCTGACAACAAAGACAGGCGGGTATCCGTTTGAAGACAGGAAGGAGCTCTTTCTCTGCCGCCATCCTGAAGAATATGCTGAAAATTTGGAGCTGCTCAGAAATACCGGACTGCGTCAGTCGATCTCAGAAGCAGCATATAAAAAATGTGAGACATTGTTTGGCGAACAAGCCATCAAAGCCACTATGGAGGCGGCGATGAATACCGCGCTTTCCTTGCACGCGCATAAACCGCTTTCGTCCTGAAGCGGATAAACATATACTTGACGCATGCACAGAAAGATATCAGTCGCTATTATCGGCCTCGGCTACTGGGGCCCGAATTGGCTGCGGAATTTTGCCGCTCAGAGGGATTGCGTCGTGAAATATGTTTGTGATGTAAGCCAGAACAGGCTCGACGCATACGCCCATGCCTATCCATCGACAGTTTTTACCGATTCCTACGAAACGCTGCTGAACGACCCAGAGCTTGAATTAATTGCGATTGTCACGCCCACTTCCAGTCATTTCAGTCTGGCAAAACAGGCACTGGAGGCAGGAAAGCATGTTCTCATTGAAAAACCGATGACACAGACTGCCTCGCAAGCACAATCGCTTATTGAGCTTGCAGGCAAACAAGGGAAGCTTATTTTTGTCGATCATACCTTCGCGTTTAGTCCGGCTGTTGAGGAAGTGGAAAAAGAAATACGAAAAGGCACACTGGGCAACCTGCTGTTCTTTGAGTCGAGCCGTATTAATCTGGGCATTATACAGCCGGATACAAATGTCCTGTGGGATTTAGCCATACACGATCTCTCTATCCTTTCACGTATTGTTCCGCTACATGATATCGAGACGGTTACAGCCATCGGACACGCTCATTTCGGCAGGCAGCTTGAAGATGCGCACTTGCATTTGCATTTCAGCACAGGGTTTCACGCACACGTACATGTAAGCTGGATTTCGCCTGTCAAAATACGCCAAACCTTTATCGCGGGTACAAAAGCGATGATAAGCTACGATGACACGCAGCCAAGCGAAAAGGTGCGCCTGTACCACAGCGGGGTAGAAAAAGATACGTCGCGACCGGATCCTTTTTTTCCAAAATATCGTTCAGGCAATATTGTCATCCCCTACCTGCAAAATCAGGAAGCGCTGGCACGGGAAGCGGCACATATTATCGAATGCATTCAAGGAAAAGGCACTCCGCGCGTATCCGGCCAGGACGGTTTTCTGCTGCTTAGAATTCTGGAGCAGGCTGAGAAATCGCTCGATCAGGGCGGCATTCCTGTTTCCATCTAATTTCCATGCCAGCATATTCCCGCTACATCTCCAAAGATTTCCTCATTGAAGGAAGCGTATTGCGGCTGGATGACGCAAAAAAAGCCTGGGATGCACTGGACGGCCGCATGCGCACGGCAGTACGTAAAGCCCAGAAATCGAATGTCGCAATACAGAGGCAGGCGGGAACGCAGCAGCAGCTTGCCGCCTTCCGCACCATCTGCCTGAATCCTGACGATATTCCCCGCAATTGGTCGGATCGTTATCAGCTTTTTGCAGCCATGCAAAACGATACATTGATAGCGGGTATTATTGTGGTAGAGATAGGCAAAAAATTATTCATGCTCTGCCATGCCAGCACACCTGCAGCCAAGAAACTGAATATCCCAAGCCTGCTCATCTGGCATGTGGCAGAACAGTGTGCAGGCAAGCAATGGACACACCTTGATGTCGGAGCATCGTATCGATCCTCATTGCAAAATTTCTTCACAGGCTGGCGATCACACGCATACCCGATTCTCATGAGTCCGCCAGAATTAAAACCGGACATTCGCCTTACGCCATTTCATACAGCAGCACTCACAGGCCTGGGCGATGTGCACGACTCAGCTCAGGCGCATACACACACGGCGCTCAGTAAAAAATGGCCAAACCGACCGCTGACATTTTTCCCCCGGGCAATGTATGGCATCTTCGCACTCATTCGTCACCTGAAAGAACACGATGTTCACAGGCGCACAGATGTCTACGTGACAACCACCACCGACACGCATTACGTCTCTTCATGCGTCACATCGGCTATAGAGCAATCAGCAACCGTTAAGCGGAAAATGACAGACAATACCTTTGCCATTTTTGCCATTCATGAATTTGGCTTTCCGCATCCACGCCTCGCCGAACTGCGTCGCATGGCAGACGAACGAAACATTCCTCTTATCGAAGATTGTGCATACGGCTGGAATACACATGGAATCGGCACAGTCGGAGATTTTGCGATTTATTCGCTCACCAAAGCTTTTCCGATACAGTTTGGAGGCTATGTTGTAGGGCATTCTTTTTCGCACCAGGAGCTGTGGACCAAATATGGCTGCAGCGATGAAGGGAAGCAGCGCTGGACCGAGTGCGCACTCGCTCGCTGGATCGATGCACAAGAATCAAACACTGCCAAACGCCGCAGCAATTACGCCTATTTCGAATCCATATTTGGAGACAGCCAGACGTTCTTTCCTCTTCCAAAAGAAGCGGAACCAGGCGCATATTTGCTGCGCTGCAGAGATGAAGAGAGCATGAATACAACGAGCGCATTTGTACGTGGTTTTGGCATTGAATGTGGTAACTATTGGAAAAACAGTGCTATCATCCTTCCTGCCCACCAGGAATTGTCCACGGCACATCTGGAATACATCGCAGGATCAGTGCTCGCTACACAGCGCGAATGGTGCGGCGTTCCTTCTCACCCATGAAAACAGGCAACATTCACCTTGGCAACGATGTCGACATTTCATCTGATGTCTCGCTAAACGCGGTCAAAACAGGCAACCGCGGCAAAATTCGTCATTACACTATTTTATTTGGCTCAACGGAAAAACCTCTGACCATAGGCGACGATTTTTTTATCGGCACACACTGTTATTTGAACGGCATCGGCGGACTGACAATCGGAAACCGCGTCACTATTGCTCACGGCAGCATGCTCTTTACAGATTCCGGGCCGAATACATCACCCGAGCTGCAGAAATCGTTCCCTATTTCAGCTGCGCCCATTACTATCGGCAACGATGTCTGGATAGGCGCACGTTGCACCATTTTGCCTGGCGTGACAATTGGAGACAGATGTGTCATTGGCGCCGGAAGCCTGGTCAATGCCGATGTGGCCGAAGGATCGGTTGTGGCAGGAACCCCCGCATCGATGATCAGAAAAATTTGATCGGACAACAGCGCACAAGCAACAACCATGAATAACGAATCTGCTCCCACTCCAGTCTAAGCGGATAGCGGGGGCCTGTTGCGGGAATCAGGCGTACAGCCACAATGACCATGATACGACGCATAATTGCCACGATGTTCCGCAGAAAAATCCAACGAAACCATCGTCTAAAAGCAATTGTATCGCTAGCCATAACTTCGATCGCCAGATACCGGTCGTATTTTCGACGTAACGAAGAAGCTGTTCCCAATGGAACGATAATATCAGCATCAAGATATTTGCGCGGCGAACCTGGCAGAATATCGAGACGTTCATGCACCGGCCGTACGCAACCTGTAACACACGAACGATGAAAAAGCCTCACCTGATCGCTGGTACTCCCCCCAAGAACCACCACCATTTTTCCGTTCAATGTGAAGCGGCGGCGAACATAGTAAATGGCCGGCTCAGCCTGCGCGACAATTTCCCGTATCTGCGCAAGCAATGATTCGCTCATTTCCTCATCAGCATCAATGCACAGAATCCACGGATGACGCGCCAGTGCATAGCCTTGATTGCGGACACCGGAAAAATCTTTGATGTAACCCTGATGATCAAGAAATATCTTATCTTGCTGATACAGGCGACAATTTGGCTGCCTCCTTACAAGTTCCTGCGTCCCGTCAGTGGATCCGCCATCGAGCACAATAATATCTTCAATACTTTGCATGGATGCAAAATAGCGAGCCAAGCTTGCCATGCTGTTTCTCGTGAGCAAAATCGTACTCACAGGGATAGTCTGAGCTAACATAATGCTATCCTAATAGGAAGACGCTCTTTTGACCATCGCACCTATGTCCAAAGTGAGCATTCCTGCTATCCTCCTTCCATGCCCGTCCCCTTCTTGGATCTCCAGGCTCAATACCAATCCCTGCGACCAACGATTGATGAAGCTATGCAGGCAGTACTGGATTCATCGCAGTACGTCTCAAGCCCCTTTACGACAACATTCGAGAAAGCGTTTGCCGCCTACTGCAACACGCAGCATTGCGTCGGCGTATCGACAGGAACTGCTGCACTCGAACTTCTGCTGCGGGCGTATGACATCCAGCAAGGTGACAAAGTGATCACGGTTGCCAATTCGTTCTTTGCGACAGCCGAAGCGATTGCGCTGGTGAATGCGACACCGGTCTTGGTGGACTGCAACGAATCGGATGCGCTGATGGATGTGACCAAGATAGAGGCTGCCATCACACCGAACACCAAAGTGATCATCCCCGTCCATCTCTACGGCCAGTGTGCCGATATGGATCCTATTCTGGCGATTGCCAAAAAGCATCACCTGATTGTGATCGAGGATGCCTGCCAGGCGCACGGTGCTCTGTATAAAGGCAAGCGCGCGGGATCCATCGGCGACGCCGGTGCATTCAGCTTCTACCCCGGCAAAAACCTGGGTGCTTACGGCGAAGGCGGCGGAGTGACGACCAACGACGCAGCCATTGCCACGCGCGTGCGCATGATTGCCAATCATGGCATGCCGCAGAAGTATGTCCACGAAGTGATCGGCAGAAATGATCGCGCCGATGGCCTTCAATCAGCAGTTCTCTCCACGAAACTTCCTCACCTGGATAAGTGGAATGCGCTGCGCCGCACGCATGCTGCGCAGTATCGATCGCTTCTTTCGAGCAATCCAAACATTACAATCATCACCGAAAATTCGTATGGTGAGCCGATCTACCATCTGTTTGTGATCAGAATCAAAAACCGCGATGCGATGCAGAAAAAGCTCGCCGAGAAAGGTATTGGCACCGGCATTCACTATCCTGTTCCCATCCACCAGCAGAAAGCGTTTACCGATCTCTGGAAAACCGCTTCGTTTCCGGCAACCGAAAAACTGGCCGCCGAGATTCTCAGCCTGCCCATGTACGCCGAGCTGACTGAGTCCCACATTCAGGAAGTCTGTACCGCTCTTATTCAATCACTATGACAGATCTCTACGCACTCTGCGGCTGGATCGGCGCCATCATCCTCATAGTCGCATTTTTTCTGCTCAATTTTAAGTATCTGCAAATGGGTCTGGCGTACGAAATCTTGAATATTATCGGTTCGCTTGGCATCGGCATCTCGGCTTTTCATACCGGCAATATTCCATCCGTCACACTCCAGGTCTTCTGGGCTGGCATTGCGCTTGTGATGATTCTTCGGGGCTTTCCGAAAAGCGCTAAACATCGCTATCACCGGCACGAAGAGAGGCTGAGTCATGACTGAAGGGAGTGACGAATAATGTACAAATGAATAGATAATTGTATAATAAAATATGTGAGGCAGACTTTCTGCTTCCCGTGTTCTTGCCAAGGGAATTCGCACCATGGATTTCTACGAAGTCTGCGGATGGATCGGAAGCGCGGTGGTACTGGTGGCATTCGGGCTCAACAGCTGGGAGATTATCAAAACAGGCACTCTCTATAAAAGCCTGAACGTCCTTGCGGCCATAGGCCTCGGCCTGTCCGCATGGAGGACACACAATCGACCGGCTATGTGGCTCGAAGTTGTCTGGGGGGCAATTGCTCTCATTGGCATCCTCAAGCCAGGCAAGAAAAAATCTCCTCCCGCTTAGGCGGGAGGGGCCTTTCAAAGCATCAGAATCAGATTCCTTCGCGCATGTAGCTGTCCATCTTTTCAATCAGCCCGTCTAAGCTGTGTTTTTCTTGAACAATTGTAAACATTTGATCTGCCGAAATCGGCGCTTTGTCTGCGTATGTCTGAACGAATGCCGCAATCGCTTCCGGCGTATCCGCTTCCGGTGCTGCCGGAATCCCGATCGCCTGCGTGTTGCCTTTGGTTGTGACCGGATAGCAGCCGCAAGTCATGGCTTCCAGCATGGTTTTATCGATCGTTTCGGATGCCATGTTCAGAACCAGACGATGTGTCGTGTATAAATCCGCAAGTTCGTTCATCGGCTTGGTACCGTGAAAGAGGACGCGATCATTCAGCTTCAATGCACTACTCAAATCTTTCATTTCTTTCGTATAATCCGCTTCGGCTTCTATGCCATAGATATCGAGCGAGTAGCCCGGCAGCAGTGTCATCGCCCGCAACACCAACTCCAATCGCTTCGACCGGCTCAAGCGATGCACGACGAGCAATTTGCGTGAATCCGTTGCCGTATTCTGGCGCTTGGTCCAGACATTCAGATCGATACCATGGCCCACGACCACTTTCTTTGGTGAGCCATCAAATTGCGGCATACTTTGGGGTGTGGCACAGAAAAAACGCTTGCCGTAGAGACCGAGCATCTTGAGGCCAAACTGCATTTTGTAGTGCGTATACCACAAATACACCGGCGTTTGTTTCATGAGCCAGATCGGCGCGCCAACCGCGCCCCACACCGGCGTCATGTGAATGAAAGCACGGTCGTAGCGCAGTGTTGCCACGCGTTTACAGAACGTCAGAATCTGACTGAATTTCGACGCACCTTTTTCCTTACCCAGCGAGTACACATCAAAATCGTACGTCGCATCCGTTGCCTCCAGACACAACACTTTCACCGTGTAGCCGCGACGCATGAACGCGCGAATCCACAGAACAGTAAAAGCATCCTGGCCATGAAGCTTCTGCGTAATGAACAGGAGTGTCATGCGAGTATTAAGAGATCGGAATATCAGCGGGCGCCTCTGTAGAGAGTGGTGCGGCGGGTGGCGGCGGCTCTTTCTTTACCGGCTCTTTTGCTGCTGGCGCAACTGACGGTGGTGTTTGCGCCACGGCCGATGGAGGAGTGGCAGGGGCAGGGGCAACAGGTGCCGATTTGGTTTCTGTCGGAGCAGGCGCCGCCGTTTGCACCTGAGCAGGCACAACCGGTTCTGATAGAGGCGTTGTCTCAGGCGTGGAAGATGGTGCTGGTGCGGTAGAATCGGTTGATGCCGGAACATTTTCCGTTTGAGCGGCAGGTACAGCAGTTGCCGAGGAAGGAGAAGGTACATACGTGCTCGGTGCCGTATCCGGCGTATGCGACAGGCTCTTTATAAACAATGCATATCGCTCCAGCAATGTGTGTTTTTCAAATTTGTTGATGATATCGCGCGCATTCATGCCCAAGGTTTTGCGCAGTGGCGGATCGTGCAGGAGGTGATCAATCTTGATGACAATATCCATCTTGTCACCGGAGAGGAACATGCCGTTAAACCCGTCCCGCACGACATCCGGCATGACACCCACACGAGTGGTAAGAACAGGCATGCCACAGGCCATAGCCTCCAGCGATACGCGCGGCCCGCCTTCGCTCTTGGAGTTCTGAATGAAAATGCGGGCTGTCTGAATCGCCTCCATTACCTCTGTCTGCGTCGGCAACCAGCCGGTGAATGTCACGCGTTCCAGCATGCCCAGTGCCGCCACACGTTTTTCGGCAGCCTGTTTCTGCGGGCCGTCCCCAATGACAAGCAGGGTAACACGGGACAAGCCGGATACCGCCTCTATAACCTCCAGCAGCCCTTTATTAGGAACCAGTCGCGCACAAAAAGCCACGTCATACCGCTTATCCACTTTCTCGGCAGGCTTGGCCACTTCTTTATCCAGGTAAAAAGACGGTACCACCGATATTTTTTCGTACGGCACCCCCCAGCGCATCAGCAGTTTCTCCATTGAATGGTTGACGACACGTACCTGTGTCGCCGTCCGCACATCGTATTTCAGGTAAAAACGCGACATGATGCGGCCGATAAGCTCGGTGAGTGACGCGGATTTCGGATAGCCGACGATGTGATGGATCTCGAGCACATACGGAATATTGGTCTTCTTGCTGAGCTTTTTGGCGCCAATGCCGTTATAGAAAGGCGCATACTCGTGCACCGTCATCACCTGATGCCCATGCTCCTTGATGAGCTCCTCGCCTTTTTTCATAATGAAATCCGGCTGGGACAAAAGGCCTTTGGACGACGGATGAAAATGCACATTCCCAAACAGCGGCTTCTGCTGATACTGATACAAAATGGACAGCGACGAATAGCCCCAAATCCGCGGACAGATAATATCGATGCGCTCCCAGTGCTTCGAAAATTCCTCCAGCATATGATAAAACGCCCCCTGCTTTCCGTTCAGGATGGATCTGTCGCCGGAGATCATGAGGAGTTTCATGGCTTACTGATTTGAGAGAGGAGTAACAATGTAGCGGGTGATCAATCTTTGACCGTCATC
>CALMES010000078.1 GCA_937863435.1 uncultured Candidatus Peregrinibacteria bacterium | reverse complement strand
GGCCAAGATTCTTTACTATTTAAAGATAACTTCAACGCTACTGCGCAAAACACAGCGATATGGCGGCATGTCTTCTCAACCATGACAATGACGCAAAGCGGCGGCTTCCTGAACGTCAACGCTGGCGCCGCAACTGCATCGGGGAACTCAGCATCAATGCAGACGCACCAATACTTTCCATTGATCGGGACAGCGCCGATTTATGGCGAGTTTGTGGGATCGCCGGTAAACACCTTTTTGGCCAATCAAGTTCTTGAAACTGGATTTTTCATCCCGAACGCATCCAGCGCGCCTGCTGACGGGGTGTTTTTCCGCATAACCTCTGCTGGCGTTTTTGGTGTGCTGACCTACAACGGTGTAGAGACCGCGACAAGCACCATCCCCGTAACGATGACAAGCGGGGAAAACTTTGAGTTTACCATTGTTGTTGATGAGCGGAAAGTCGAATTCTGGATTAATAACGAGAATTTCACAGAGATTGCAATCCCATCTGGGAACGCGCAGCCGATGCTGTCCGGTTCAATGCCTTTTTCTATTCAAATGAGAAACACTGGGACCGTCTCCGGTTCGCCCGTCGCTCAGTTTAAAGTCGGTAATGTATCTGTGACGCTTGCAGATGTGCAGGTGCCGGTGTCTGGGCCGACATGGGCAGCTCTCAATGGGTGGAATCACCAAGGCCTTAATGGCGGCACCATGGGGCAGCTCGTGCAGTTTTCAAACACTGCTGAGCCGACTGGAGCGGCGGCAACAAATACCACAGCGGCACTTGGCACAGGCTTAGGCGGGTTGTTTAAGGCGAATGCCATGGCGTCGAGTGCAACGGATTTGATAATATCCAGCTACCAAAACCCTGCCGGTGGCGTGAACCAAACAGCGCGAAATTTGATTATCACTGGAGTATGGGCAGACGTCACAAACCAAGTGGTGGCAGTTGCAACCACGGCTTTCAACTTACAGTGTGCAATAGCTTTTGGTCATACTGCGGTTTCATTGGCAACCACGGAGACCGCATCATTTGCGACAGCGACAACAAAGGCGCCGCGCCGTGTGCCTGTTGGCTCCCTGTATCTCCCGGTAGCGGCGGCGGTCGGGCAAAATTCAAATCGCATTGTCTGCCAATTCAACACGCCGCTTATCGTCTACCCTGGGCAGTTTGTCGCCTTTATTGTTAAGCCTATTCTCGGCACAGCAACAGCAACCGAGACACTGCTTTTCAATATAGGATTTGACCATTATTTCATGTAAGTAACACGAAAGGGCAAGGAGTAACATGGAAGAAGTAGAGTTTCACGGGTTCACAATACCAAAAGGTGCAGCCGATAAAGCGCAAGAGCTTATCGACGCTGCTGGAGAGCAAGGGCAGTTTAAGGCTTTCGACATCGTAAAGAAAGATCTTGCCGCGCGATTCCCTGAAGTATTTGCCGAAATCGACGTTCAGAAAACCAAGCTGCGCGACCTGTGGCCTACTGTAGACAGCGAGCTGACAAAGCTGCGCACCCCGCCAAAAACAGAGAAGAAAGAGCCGCAAGAAACGCCAGAGATGGCGCGCGCTCGTCTTGAAGCCGAGTATGCACAGAAGACAGCCGAGGCGATGAAAAAAGTACGTCTTGATGCAGCAATCGAGCAAGTGAAATCAGCTGCCATCGCAAACAAGCTCGACCCGGATTATCTGGCGTTTTTCGAGCATGCGGTGAAAACCGTCTATCCCGCCGACCTCAACGGGGAGTCTGTGATTTTCCGTAATGGTGACTTGCCTCTCTTCAACGGTGACGCGCCGGCAAAGCCAGAAGACGTCGCAGCTATGTTGCTGAAGAAGTATCCAAAGTTTGTAAGCTCCCCAACACCGGGGCCAAAGTTAGGAGAGCAAAAACAGCAAACGCCGCAGCTCAAGGTGCAGAATGCATCGACAAAAATCGAAAGCGGCATTGCGGAGGTTTTCAAAGCTTCATAAATTAATTGACGGCTTAAACACCGTCTGCTATATTCTGAGAAAGCCGCATTCGCGGCGAACCGCTAACGCGGCAAGTCTGTAACCCGATTCCGGGCAAGTCAAAACAACTTTAACGAGGTTCTTATGGCAGTAACACTGTTAGAGGTGGTACAGTCATCAGAAAGTACGTTGAAGCAGGGGATCGTTCAGACTATTGTCGAGACTTCGCCCGCGCTTGCAAATGTACCTTTTGAGACAGTCCCATCACTGCGCTATGAGTTCAGCAAGGAAGGCGACTTGCCGACTGCTGCATTCCGCGCAGAAAATGCGGCCTACACCGCATCAAAGGGCGGCTTCAACCGCGACACCATCCATCTAAAATTCTTAGGTGGTCAGGTGGATATTGACCGCAAACTGGTCAACGTTCCGACTCTCGATGGTCAGGGCCAAATGGCAAAGCAGCTCTCTATGCTGTCCCGCGCCACCGGCATGAAACTCAAAGCGGCTGCGTTCACTGGTAATCTCACCACCGACCCGAAGACATTCGACGGCTTTCGTGCTATCACGTCTACGCTTTCCAGCGACCAGACATTAACATATGTCACGAACGGTTCAACGATTGCCTCGGCAGGTGCCACGGTAACCCTGAACAAGCTCAACGCACTGGTAGATGCGTGCATTGATGTGCCGACCGCGTTTTACACGAACAGAACGGTGCTTAATCACCTGAACTCACTCGCGACCGCTACAGGCACGAATGAGGCGTTTGCGAACTACTTCAAGCTTGATGTAGTCGAGATTATGCCCGGTGTTCGTGCGCGTGTCGGCAACTTTATGGGTATCCCTATGTATGCTGTTGACCGTGACGGCACAGATACTGAGATTTTGGGGTTTGACCAAACCTCCGGCAACTCAAACGTCTGTTCTGAGATCTTCGCGGTGTGCTGGGGCCCCGGCCGTGCGACTATGCTGCACGACCGAGCTGATGGCCCGGAGGTCAACTCATGGGACGACTCAACAGGTCGCCATGTGGCCATTGATTACGCCTGCGCACTCGCTGTAGAGCATCCGCGCGCCGTTGCAGTTCTGCAAGGCATCAAGGCGTCATAAGGGGGTAACTATGGCAATAACAATGCAAAACAGCCTTCGAGGCGCAAGCAACTATGATGCAGCCTATGTTTTGGCGGACACGCAAACCGTGACCACCGATGCAGCGGGGAAAGATTCAGGGGGCAACGCCACCTATATCGACCTTGCTGATTATGTAGGTTCTACATGGGTGGCGCACCTGCGCTATACAGAAGCACAGTACACCGATGAGACCTATGAAATACAGATTCACTCGTCTGACGCGACAAACTTTTCTTCATATAACGTAGAAAAGCAGGTCGGGATGGGTATCGCTGCTGACGTTGCGGCAAGCTCTAACAAGTATTTTCTTGTTGGTGCTTTCTCCCCGACCAAGCGATATGTCCGCGCGTATATCAATACCAGCGGCACAGCCCCATCGCTCGCCATCGATAAGATCTGGGTTTCACCTCTCGGCTAAACAATGGCTAACTACTCGACGGTTGCAGACGTTGACACGCGCGCGATAACGGCGGGCGATGTTGACTGGCTGAATTGCGACGACAAGGAGATGACCGCCCTCATCAATAATGTCGCCGGATATTCGGCCGCAGCCACGAGTATAGCTTTTGATGCACTGACAACAGCGTCCGGAATCGACGCATATGACATTCTGAAAATTGGTTCGGAGTATCTATTATGCACGGCGGTGAGCTACACAACCACCACGACAGGGACGCTGACAGTCACCCGCGGATACTACGGCAGCACGGCCGCAGCAATTTCAGATAATACGACAATCACGATAAAAAACCAACGCAAGCAACAGTGCCTTGACCTTGCGACCGGTGACGTCGTGTCTCTTCACGGTCAATATGAATACAACGACCTGCTATGGCTCGACGGTGAAGAGGGGCTTATTGAGGCCGAAGAACGGCAAGCGCTGTATGTGCAGAGCTATTTAGAAGAGCGTCTCAGCGCAGAGCGCATAGCAAATCTTACCAGCGGCAGCTATTCAGACGGGGCCATCGCTGTAAACCCGGTAACCCGTCCGCGAATAGATCAGCGCGCGGCAATGATTGTGAGAACAGTCATGCGCGACAATGAGGTACAGGCTAATGCTTTCAGGCGCGGATAAACGAGCGCTTGAGAAGCGGCTAAAGCTGCTTTTTACAAGATATTCAGAACTCGATGACGCTTTATGGTATCTCTCCACAGATCCCGCGATGATTCGCGCGCGCATTCGGCAGTATCAAGTCGAGCTGTCAGGTATGCTGAAAACCGAGACCATAAAAGAAGAGGTAATCCGGGACGACATCACAAAATCTCTCAAGTCATTTGAAAGAAACCTTCTTAAATACATTGAGGCAGACGAGATAGCTAAACGGCTACCGCGGCTTGATGCGCTTCAGGAGTCTGTTTATACACAATACGCAGCGCAGATTGACACTGTAACAAATCACATTTCGTCAACCCTGCAACAGAGGGGGGCTCAATTTCGGGCAATGGCCCAAGCCGCGGAAATCCCTTTAGCGCGGCAGGCCGCCATAGAAAACTACACGCTGCGTGCGGTGTCCGTTGGTGGCAAGCAATACAACGGCGTAGTATTGGGCGAGTTTTGGGACCGCATGCTTGATGAGTACGGCACCCGCGGGTCGATTATGTACCGCAACGGCGCGAACTACCCGCTGACGACATACCTCGACCAGCGCCTGCAAACATCAGCCGCGGAGACTGACAGGCTGACATCGGTAGTCTCTGCATCGTCTCTTGGTCTCACTATGGGCCAAATCAGTCGGACGGGTACGACAGATAGCTGCATTTATTGGGAAGGTAAGTATGTGTTCATGAGCGAAGAGGCAAAGGCCCAGACGCTCGCCAAATTCCCGAAAATGTCAGTCCTGCAATCAATCCCCACCGTGCAGGATGTCAAGAATGACAATACTCATATGTTCCGGTGGAATTGCAAACACCGCATTTTGCCCACAGCAATTACCGTTTTAGACCCTACGGACTTCGCCAAGGAATTCGACAGGACTGCGGCCGTACAACCCGCCGTCCCGCGTAGGGTAAACGAGACTAAGATTTACGAGCAAATAACCGGCGAACGCTACTCCCCGAAAGAAGGCGGGCAGGTCGAGAAGATGCGCGAGGCGGCTTCGCTGGACATCAAACGGGTGAGCTACACAATACAATGAAAGTACAGCTCATTACACAAACACAGACGCACGGCGAGGCAGTTCGCACCGCGGGTAATTACAAGCCGATCATTTCATTTCGCAAAAATCGTCCGGCATTCACTCAGGGTGGCACGGTTGGTGGGGATTCCTACACAATGACCTCTGCGCATTCATTTTCTGCGGGGCAGGTGGTTAAATACGGCGGCAACTACTACAAGATTACACGGGTTTTGAACTCGATGGCATACATTTACCAATACCAACTTGAGGTGCAGAACTGATGGCACTCGGCATCAATCTGGGTAAGGCGATTTCTCACGGTGTAGAGTTGGCGGCCGTTGAGATCGTAAACCGCATTGATAAGTACACACCGGTAGCGACAGGCTCGCTGCGTCGTTCTACAAAATACCGGATGAAAGGCGTTAGTGCAGAGATCGTGTCAGGCGAAGGCATGAACACAATACCCAGAGGCAAAGGCGGTCAATTCCCTATATCTGATTATGCAGAAATACAATACTACGGGAACACCGCCGGCAAATCAGGCAGCGGGCGAAAGGTCCGGCACATCGGTGATTTTTCCACAGGCCTGCGCGAAATTGTCGCACAGTACGCAGGCAGCCTGACTACTGACGATGGATACTGGGCGAGATACTCCGCAGCATGGCAGCTTGCTGATGATAATGGTGCCCTAAAGTGGCTCGGCGCGCCGCGGTGGATTGAGCGCGCATTCTGGGAGAATCGCAAAGTCATACAAAAGATCTTTGCATCTGCATTTAAGCCGGGGGCGTATCGGTGACAACGATCATCGATGATATAGAGGACGCAATGGCTGCCGCTTCGCTTAATTGCCGCGTCACCTACGGTCTTGATGTGACGGTCGATGATGTCACACAAATGATCTCCGACTATGGGGCGTGTCGGATTCTTCAAGCGACGACAGTCGATGTTACAGACTCTGACATCGTTGTAAGTTCTGGCGGTGCCCTTTGGGATGTTGCTGCCTTCATGATCTGTATAGATGATACACCAAAAGCCGCGGTGAATGCATTGCACGCATGGTTCACCGGTCTTGGATTCGAGACAGAAAACGGTGTGATAGGAATTCCGGGGCAGGCCCCGTGGACGTTCCAAACTCTGCAAATATTCAAGTGGCAACCGGCAGGCGGTCTGCCCCTTCGCGCTGAGAAACTCGGTGAAAAGTGGGTAGCTTTGGTGGCCGTTCAAATTCAAGTGAGGAAACCATAATGCCAAGCATAAGCAACGCCCGCATTAATTCCTACAACATGCTGATCGACGGCACGGATGTAGGTATCGTAAAAACGGGTTCGCAAATTACAATCAACCAGAGCACGGTTCAGCTTTCAGACGTGGACCAGTATTTCGGCACAGTAGCCGAAACGCAGGTCGGATGGGCTGTCAACGCTCAGGTGACGCTCTACGAGGTGAACTACAGCACCCTGATGAGTCTCATCGCGTCGGGTAAAGTCAATAATGTAGTAAGTGGAACAAGCACAGCCTACGACTTTGACACCGTGCCCGTAAACCTCGTAACCAATGCAGCAGAGGTGATCTTTCGTCCAACAGACGCAGCATCGGGGGATTTTTCCAACGATGTAGTTTTCTGGAAGGCCAACGTATCGGTGACACTGCAACTCATGGGCGACCGCACCAAGTATCAGGAAATACCGGTGAGCATCACTGCATACCCGGATACATCGCGCGCGCGTTCAGGCTACCCATACAGTGCAACATATGCCCGCATCGGGTCGTATGCAATCACCGCCACAGACCCATCGTATATCGGGATCGTGCCCGGCCGTACAAGCTACGCGCCGTATATGCACCTCCCGGCAGCTACGTTGGATGCAGGGGCGGTGCAACAGTTCGAGGCGTTTGGTGCGTGGGTTACAAACACCAGCACCACAGCAGCGATTAACGATGCAACCGACATAAATGCCACTGATACGGCTGTCGTTTACGACACAAAGTCAGCGGCTACCGACTTTACCGGAAAATACATCAAGATAGATTCAGAAGTCTTGTATGTATCTGCGGATTCTGGCGGTACTGGGACAAGCGGTACACTAACATGCACACGTGCGGCATGTTATTCAACCGGGGCGTCGCATCTCGACAATGCAACCGTCACCCTGTTAGAGACCCCGATCATCTACCGCATCACGAATGCTGTAGAATGGGCGTCGTCTGTAACCGCTGATGCAACCGTCGGAAACAGCAACACCACAGGCAACAAGGGCAAGTGCACACACGTATCGAGCGGCTCGACAAACATCACAGCCGCGGCGAGCGATGGCACGCCGACATCGAAGAATCTTGTACTGACTTGTAGCTGATGCGAGTAGCGGCCGGCATATATATCAAGGATCGGATCACGCTCAATGATATTGTGTCGGTCGTGAAGTATTCCAAGGAAGCACAAGAGGAGCCAACGCGCAGCGGGAAAATCAGGGCGATGAAACAAGTAGTAAAAGCCCTTACTACCCGGCGTTGGTTCGTTAACCTTCGCGACCTGTATTATATCCCGCAGATCCTCGAAGCGACGAAACTTAAAACCGAGAAGCGCGCAGAGATACCTGAGAATATAGAGAAAAGCATTCTCAAAACAGCGTCCAGTATTGGCGCGAAATGCAGCAAGCTGCCTTTTGAGGTCATGACAGGCATGACGCTTGACGAGACCGAAATCTACAGCTTGCACCTGCTTTTGGAGAAATACGAACAGGCGCTGTCGATGGTGTACGCCTACCACTCGCCGGGCGAGTATTCAAAAGAAATGAACAAGCGGCTGAAAGAGTCTCAGTCAAAGGTTTTGAACTTTGGCAAGATCGAGGAACGAAGCACAGAGCAAAGCGATGAAAGCGGGTTTGTAGCACCGCGCGAAGTCTTCGCACTTATGGGTAATGTCGGATGATTGATTTTATCAGAATTCCGCTTACCGTTGCTCTGTACTTGGCTTTTCGAGTAATCCGGGCTTATGAGGCCAAGCAGATACTTTTGCGCCACGGCATGACCGCGCGCGGCTTGTACTTATCCGAGACCCCGGCAACGTTCGCAGCATTCAGAGGTAAAAATGGCTGAGAATGATGGCAAAATAGTCATTGGCATTGAGGGCGACCCGAAGCACATAAAACAGACGCTCGATCAAGTCGAGAAAGACGGCAAAAAAGCCGCGATGAGTATTGGCGATGCCTTTAAGGGTATCGCCGCAGCAGTAGCAGGTGCGGGGATTTTTAACGCATTCAAAAGCGCAGTCGATCAAGCCAATAAGCTTGAAGCATCTCTCAACCGTGTAGAGTCCGCCGCCAGATCGTTCGGGCAGTCAACAGCCAAGGCCAAAGAGGCGGCGATGGCCCTGTCAAAAGACGGGTTCTTGAGTCTGAATCAATCGGCTTCGGCGCTGTCGAACCTCATGGCGACCGGCCTCAATGTCGATCAGTCAAAGAAATTCATCACTGCGGCAAAGGACATATCCGCCTTTGGTAATACGATAGGGGACGCCGCCGAGTCGATAGAGAGCGGCATCAAGGGTATTCTGACAGGTTCAAGCGAACTTGTGGAGAACATGAGCCCGGCGATGAAGACGCTTTCGATGCGCTTCACCGAGAACAAAAACAAGGTCGGAGAAGCAAAGGCCGCGCAGATACTCTATAATGACGTCGTAAAACTTGGTGCGAGGTATACAGGCGACGCCGCCCGGTATCTGGACACAGCAGCAGCAGCGCAGAAACGCTTTGAGGGCGCGGTTGAAGGTGCATCTGCGGCGATTGGCAAAAGCCTGCAACCGGCTTTCAAGTCCATGTTCTCTGCCCTTACAGAGATTGTCGAAGGGTTTACCAAGTGGTTTTCTGGGCTCAATCAGGCGACGCAATCTTTAGGCGTATTCGCTGCCGGGTTGGCGGCACTCGTCCCGGTGATGCTATCTGTAGCGGCGCTGAACCCGTTCGCATGGGTTGCAGGTGCTGTGGCGGGGGTGCTTGCGTTATCCGCTGCGGTCAGGCAATTAATCGACATCGACCCCAA
>CALMES010000077.1 GCA_937863435.1 uncultured Candidatus Peregrinibacteria bacterium | reverse complement strand
CGGCTGCCCCATCTTGACCCGAAGCGGATTCTCCATCAGGCCATAATAGGCGCGCCATGCCTCGCGTATGTCGTTGAGACGCGCGGTTCGCCTCAATTTGGTATCCTGCGCGGTATTCGGATTGGCGGTCGGCAAAAAGATGCCCCGAAACCAACTAAAAAAGCCCGCAGCCGCACCTGCTAAGTCCATGGGTTTTCTCCTGTTCCGACTTCCATTCCCGTCAGTCCGCTGCAGGCGTACCTGAGCGCGTCCAATCGGTGAAACTTACGCTTATCCTGTATCTCGTCCGTTGGCTGCCCGGAATCATCAAGCTTGCGCTTATACGTCCCTAACTCATCCCGCAGACCGGTACAGGTATTGAACACGAAAAGCCGTTTCGTTTTGAAGAGCGCATACACCCGGTCAATACCGCCCTCCACATCCGCTATGTAGGGCTGCATGACGGGAATGCCTGCATCGCTCCAGTCCATGCGCTGCTGTGTCTCCGAAGGCGCGCCGCCCAGCCACTGCACCACGTTCTCGCTCGCTGTCTCCGCCTTCCGCTTCTCGCAGTGTTCTGCGCTGGAGAGGTTCCCTTCCAGCGTTTCGCGATAGACGATAAAGCGGTCTTTGTCCGGGTCGTGTGCGATCATCACATGCGCCGTGTTTGCCCCTCCGAAGTCTACGCCACCCGTGCGCGGCCATGAGGGAGGTATTTCGAACGGCTTGACGATGTGAATATCTTCATCAAAGCAGTCGTAGATCAGTCCTGGCGGCTTCGCAAACTCTCCGCAGTAGAAGAGCATGAACCGATGCGGCGGCATGGACGCTTTGGTGCGTTCAAACTCTGCACGATCAAAAAGCGGGTTAAAGTACGACGGGAACTGAATCACCCGATGCAGCGGATCTCCTGCCGTCCACTTATCGTAAATCTCCGTTTTCATCCAACCGAGGTTGTACGGCGTCGTAGTGCCGAGCGCGCGCCCTTTGCGCAGCGCAAGGCGTCTTTGAACGGCTTCCCACGTCTCCAGCGTGAATTCGTCCTGTCCGCACTCATCCAGCCAGGCTCCGCGTGCCGTAGAGCTTTCCAGACCACCACCCGCAGCCGCCGAGCGCAGGATGATTCGCCCCCACATCCGATCATCCGCACGCTTCGCCCAGAACTCTCCCGTGGACGGGTCACACAACTCCAGCAGCTTATCTCCGGGCCAGTACTTCCCGATCTTCAACGTATCCACAAAGAGCGTCCGCAGCGCTGGCAGCATCTTCAGCTTGAAGAGATCGTAAGAGGCAGTAGCCGCGATATAGTCATTGGTCCCGCCTTTCGGGTCTGCCGTGCGATTGATCTCCTCGCGCAACCACAGCGGACCAAACGAAGTCTTTCCGCTCTGTGTGCCAGCGAGAACCCACGTAAAGCGCGCGTCACTCTCCCAGGCTTTCGTCTGGCCTTCGTGCAGGTTATATCTCAATCGGTTCCCACACCTCGCCAGCAGGCTCGCTGTCATCGTTGTCCTTCGTTTTCACGACCTCTATCGTAGTGATCTGCTCATGGACCGTGCCGGAATGCTCCACGTACTCTTTCGGGCGTCCATAGGCATAGCCCAACAGCAGCGCGGCGGCGCGATGGTTTCCGCCTTCCGCCTCTTTGATCATCGCTTTGATGACCGATACCCGCTTCGCAGGAGGGAAGGCCCGGAGCATGAGCGCAGACAACTGCTGCTCTTCGGCCTTTGATTTGCGGCCTGCTCCGGGTCGCGCTCCTCCATGTCTTTTCGGCGGTTTTTCACTCTCCAAACTTGATTTCTCTTCTCGTCACCGATGATTAAACAAGATGGCGACACGCGGCTGCTTGCCAAAGACCGTGCTGCGCTTTTTCTGCGCCGTTTTCGCGCGATAGATGACCACCTGCCCGGTGATTCGCTCATAGACAAAGCCACCGGCATAGCTGGCCCAGTGGCGCGTGATGACCACGCCGTTTTTGTCGTCCGCCATGTAGATTTGTGGCGTCACTTCTGCGCGGTTTAGAATGACCCGGTATTGACCAAAACCGGGCATATCAGCATGAATGATCATAGTGCCTCCAGAAACGCAAAAAAGGCCGCTCCCACGTCTCAAAACGTGGATAGCGGCCTGAGTGCCATTCCGATCTAAATTTTTACCAGTCCAGACTACTTAATATGCGAGCAGGATTGGCGAACGTTAGTCATAAATTCGTATAAATAGAAAGCTTTGTGCTCGCGATGTGCTTCAGCAGGTATATCCTGCAAGCTAAAACGCCGTTCCCATTGTTGCCCACAATTAGCGCATACTGCGAACCATACATGTATTGGAATAGGCCCGTCTTTGTCTATGTAAACATCTATCACATAGCCGTCTGTACGCAGTTTTAGAACTGCCGCATCTCCCAATTTGCGCTGAACTTCTTTTTCGCCAGGAATCATAGTATCACCTCACAGCGGCAGTATCAACTGCTCACATTGTACACTTTTCTGCCGTTCCCTGCAACTCACCTCAGAAACGAGGATGATCTGCACCTCCACACGGCCATCATGCCGACTGCCAAACCGATGCTGCTGCTTGCAATGGGGGCAGTTCGTGTCAATCCATCCGATGCCGCGAATCAGGCCACGGATGGCGAAGAGAAACCTCCCACAGTTCGGACAAGAATAGCGGGTAGGCTCTGACATCTCTACTCCTTTGGCGGTAATGGCTGCTGCGACAATTGTTTTATGATTTGCTGAGAGCGTTTCACAATCTCCATTTTTTCTGCGATTGCGTAAACATCTGCATTGGTTAAATCATGTCCAAAATGCGCTGCTGTGACGGCCATTACCAGCCCTTCAACATCTGTCATCTGTTTCAAAATATCTACCCCGTACTCTTAATATCCGCCGTAATCGCCTTGCCGACGGTCTCAGCCAGGGCGCGGATTTCTGCCAGCACTTCAACTTTTGCAGAGTGTTCGGTGTTAGTTCCTCCTGCACGTACATGTCGCCGCGCCACTTCATCGCATCTATACCTGCTTGCGTCGCTAACTCATCCGCGACTTTTATAGCCGCTTCAATACCGGCTTTTCGTCCCTCTTCTCGCGCCTGGACAATAGCCTCGTTCATCCGTTTGCAGACCGCATCCGCAATATACTGCTCCTCGATCTTCCACCATCCAAACGAATGGAGCGTTCTGCGCTCGAATATTTCCACGCCGCCATTGCAAAGCCGGACTGCATAGAAATCGTTCATCTCCCGCCCTCCGGTACCGGCAACGGATTGACCGCGCCACTGGTGAGATTGATAAAATACCCGTGATGCTCGATCCTGCCCGTCCGAAACAGCGTCCAGAGCAGATGCAGCGCCCATCGCGTCACATGGTCATTCACGAAGAGATCCTGCTTCTCCAGCGATTCCGCCAGTGAGCAGGAAGGCGTGTCATCCTCCTTCCTTCGCTTATTCCGCAGTTCCGGGAACAGGTCCATCACTGTCGGCAATAGCGGCTGCACCACCTTCGTCTTGCCGTCCACAATCCGCGCCTGATTAAACTTCGCGATAGGGTTGCCTAAGATCACCTGCCCGTCGCTCTGCCGGTTGCCCAGATCAAGCCAGTAGTGAGGCGTCGAAGTCCTGCGCTCTGCCAAAAGGTTCTCGATCTCCCGCCTGCTCGCAGCACTGTCCACACACGAGATGACAATATCCGTCAGGTCTGGCCCATAGGTGAGGGGCGTAGTGTAGCGCGTAGGCCGTGCCTCCCAGTCCAGGCCATAGTAACAGTTGATGCGATGGACCAGCACACACGCCTTGTACTGCCCGATGTCGGATGGGGAGAAGAGCTGCCTCCCCACGTTCGATTCGCTCACTCGGTCAGGATCGTAGACGGTCACGCGCAGGCCTGCAGGGTGCTGGAGAGCGAGCATAGCGGTATGCAGCCGCGCCAGTCCTGTCAGCATCTGGCTGCCATTACCACCGGCTCCCACCAGAGCGATATTGACCTGCGTCGTCAGCAGATCGGGGTGTATGGTGTGGTGGCTCATGGTTGCATCCTGTTCAGCATCAGAGGAGCAGTCGGCAGATCAATTCGCATAAATTTGCCTTCTTTGAGCATTACAATGTAATGCTCATCGGGTGTCTTGATACGCAGCGTGTTTGCTGGCATGAACCGATTAAACCTACCGCATATGTCTGCGCCAATTATCTGCTCCATTAAAGCGCAGTCCTCAGCACGTTCGATCATCACACCAAACCCGAGTTTGACGATCAATTCCATCAAATTCTCTATCATTAGTTCACCGTTTCCTCACGTACTTTTGAAAGGGTTTCCTCCGAAACCGTCCGCCCATGCTCAAAATGAGACAGTTGTGAGGGATCAACGCCTAACCGCACCGCGCACTGCCGAACCGTTTCTCTGCGCTCGATGCGCGCCTGTCGGTACCGCTCTCCTTCGACCTTCCGTGCCACATAGGCGGCATCCACCTGCCCGGTGCCGTCACAGGTAGAACAAGGCAGTTCCATGGGCCGAAAGCCAGGACAGCCGAAACCATAGACTTTGCCCACACCTTTGCAATCTGGACAGTTCATTTCTCACCTACCTCTTCTGCGTAAGGGTCAGGAACCTCCAGATACTCTCGAACATGCTGCACGGTCACGCCGAACGCGGCTGCGATCTCTCCGATGGATGCGCCGCTATCATGCAGGTTCCAAAACCGGGTATTCTCCGCGCTGTCCTGCAGCTGCTTGGAGAGCGGGAACCGGCGCGTCAATTCCTCTTTTATGGGGTTGCTCATTTGTTCACCGCTTCCTGGAGGGTCAGCTTCAGCGGAATCAGCATTTCGCCTGGAAACACTTCTTTCCCACTGCACCACGTCTTGACCGGCGCGGCCATCTCCCGCCACAGTCCATCATGGCCGCCCGGATGCGTCGTCAGCTTCTGACCGCCGATATTGCTATGCGTGAAGTTCGTTTCAAAAAACGCCTTCTCCCAGATCGGAATATCTCTGACCTGACAGACTTCCGGCAGTCGCACATTCCCGCGACACATCGCGCCTTCGTCGTAGAGATTGTAGTAAGGCGCTCTGCACAGAACCGTTTCCGCCGTTGGTCGTTCGTTCTCCTTGAGCGCAAATATCTGCAGCCTGCCCGGTTTGGCGAGGAAGAGGAGCGGAGGATGCAGTACTTCTTTCCCGCTCACCTCCTGATTGAACTTCTTCTCCTTCGTGCTGAAGAAGATCGGGGCACGGCAGGCCGGCTTCCACCAGCAGAGACAGCCCGTGTCGCAGATCACCTCCGGCGGTAGGATTTGACGCTGCATGGGGGCATTGGAGAGCGTCCTGAGCAGATCATCCACTATCTCTCGCGTCACGCACTTGCCCGGAAGCAGGCTTGCTTCCCCTTCAGACTGCAGGACCTCATGGATCGTTGCCAGTGTCTGTGTGCTGCTCACGTAGATCAGAATGGCGTGTTCCAGTTGCATCGTCGCCTCTTTTGCCAGATAGGGTTCTACTTTCATATCTGCACCCTCGCTCTCTCAGTCACGTCTTGCGGCTCTGGTTCCCGGGTATCCAGATAGCTGATCAGCGTGTCACACAGCCCCACCAGTCGAATCAGAAAAGGCAGATGCGCGGCCGCGCGCAGTATGGTCGGCACGTCATTGGAGAGAAACCCCTGCACCCACAGCACGTTCGTCCACTCGCCACAGTTATAGATCATCTCCTGCCAGTCATCGAAAATGGTGCAGACCGGGCTTTCTTTTTTCCAGTCGAGAACCACCGGATAAAGCTGCTCCATATCGAAATCCCGGATTTCATTCGCCTCCTCATCTGCATCAATACGATGTTCACGCCACGCTTCGCAGACGGCGTATAGTTCTTCTGCAACGTAGAAGATGCCAGAAGCGCTATCACGTCCCACCAGCAGCCTTTTCGCCTGCTCTATCGCTTCTGGCTTCCATGCCGGGTCCAGAGCGATAGAAGGAATAGCAGCATCAAAGTCCGCCCGTGAAATGCCTTCAAAAGTACCTTCATGCACTTCCATCTGATACCAGTCCTGCTCCATCCACTCTGCTGCGCCAGCGGGGGTCCAGGCTCGTACCGTAACGTTCAAAGCGCGATAAAGGACATGGAGAACACTTTCCCCGGCTCCGGGCGTCAGCGCCTCGAGACGTTCAATAGTCTCTCCGATCAGAGGTACGTCCAGTGCATCCGTCTGCAGCAAAATACCGAAGCCTCCGACATTCCCGGTCTCTTTGCGTTCGTCTACACTGCGCCAGTTGCATCCTGGAAGTCCCCACTGCTCCATATCGTCCGTGAACGCCAACTCCAGATGCAGGTATTTCAGTTCCTGCGCTCCCTGCTCTGCCACATAGCGCATTAGCCCCGTGACGACTGATCCCACCAGCCCCCACGGTTCGTACCAGTCGGATTCCTGTAATATCCCCGCATCCAGCAATCCTTCCGCGATACGATAAAGACCCTGCGTCTCTGCCCGTGGAGTGTAGGATGTCGGCGCATTCAAAGAAGGCAAGATCAGGGCAGAGGTGGAAGCGCGTCGGAGGGAGGCAATATCCGCGATCCCAGCCGGTTTCCCCGCCGTGCCCAGTCTGTCAGCAGTGCTGCCGTTTTTCTGTGGCTCTCGTCGCTCCGCCATGCGAGGAGAGGAGCCGGATCGTCCTGCTCCCCTTGCGCCTCTCTCAGTTGTGCGATGGCCTGAGTGAACAGGCCTGGCAACGGTTGACATGATTCATCAGCCTTTCGTGCCGACCGCTGCCTTGAAGGTGTAGACTGCTTTACCATCTTTGGTCTCCGGGCCAGTCACGCTGGCATTGGTCAGAGCAGGGTAGCCACTGGAGGCGTACATCTTCTTGACCTCCTCCGGCGACATGGAAGGGTCAGGGTCAGTCAGGTTCGCCCCGTTGAAATGAAACACGCGTCGTACTCGCTCACTCATCGTCGTTGTCCTCCGTATCCAGCACACCCATCTGCTTGGCGCGTGTCATCAGCACCGCCTCCAGCCAGTCTGTCGCGGATATCTTATCCTCCCGACCCTCGTTGATAAAAGCGACCATCTTCTCCAGCGCGGTCGCGGCCACCGGCGACAACTGCGGACGCTGCAGCGCTGCGTTGGCGAGATCCAACTGCTCCATCGTCTCGCGCAGCTTCACCAGCGCCGTGGCTGCCGTCAGGTTCTGCTCCCAGAGCCAGTCATCTTCATCCTGCGGGATCAGCACGGTCATCATCCCGGATGGCGCTGGAGCCGATTCTGCAGGCCTTGCCGGGGCTGGAGGAGTGGCAGGGGCTTCCTGAATATTTTTTGGAATAATTTGTGCAGGTTTTGCCGGTTCTTGCGCCGTTGCGCCAT
>CALMES010000076.1 GCA_937863435.1 uncultured Candidatus Peregrinibacteria bacterium | reverse complement strand
AGTAGACTATGGACATGGGCGCATATCATAGCTAATATCATATCGAGGAGCAGCAAGAGCAGTTGATAAGTATGCAGTATGCGGAATGCACAATAGTTTGGTCATTCTTCATTCTGAATTCTGTATACAGAATTCTACGCACATGCATCTTACAAATTCGGCCATTTTCTGCTATACTACCCCGATGCGTCCGTCTCCTGCCATCATGAAAGGACTTAAATACGCCACGTATGTGCTGCTTGCCTGCACGGCAGTGATTGCGGCCGCCGTTGCGCTGAAGATGCCAACGAATACAAAAGGACTGCTCGTCGAAACGCAGAGCGCTCCGCTCAATCCGAATGGTATCCCGTTCAAGCGCTTCACCGCACAGGATGTGATAGACGGCTTTTCTGCGCCATCCGATACACATGTGTTTTTCCAGGTTCCGGCGAACACTGTTATTCCCCGCATCACCTTTTTCGGCGGGCCGGATTTCGATGACAGGCGGTATTGGGGATACTGTTTTTTGGGTGATGAGGTGCGCAACAAGGAAAAGGGCTTGACCGGCAACCAGCTGTACCATGCCGACAGATTTTTCTACTCCAGCGGCGAGCTGCGCGCACAGCGCCGGCCCGTGCCGGCACAGGACCCTGTCAGCGTGGCGCAGCGTATGCGCAACGCAGCCCCCACCGAAAACAAGTCGCTGCGCGAGATGTTCTATGGCGGGGAGACGTGCTATCTCATGACGGCAGACGCTTTACCGGTGGGCGTCGATACGGACGAAGACGGCATCAATAATTTCCGCGAGAAACTGTTTGCGACAGATCCGCAGAATGCCGATACTGACGGTGACGGCATTCCGGACGGACAGGAGGTGTTCTTTCTGCACAGTAATCCGCAGGTGCAGGATACTGACGGCGACGGTCTGACCGATGTGTGTGAAATCGGTTCGCCCTACGCCACATCCGACGCATGGTTTTCCAATCCGCTCGATGCGGATACCGATAAAGACGGCTTGTGTGATGGTGACGGGACAGGCTCCTCGTGCCCGGAGCGCAAGCATATGAGCATTGTAAAGACGGATACCTGTCCGCCGGAAACCCCGTACAGCGAGTGCGCTCTGCGCCTGACGCTCGTGCATGGCGAAGATATGAATCAGAATTGCCGGCTGGACGACGGAGAGACAGATCCCAAGCGCACGGAAACGTATCAGGATCGGACAGACTGGCAGTATAAATTTGAACATCTGAATCTGACAGCTGTTCAAGACAGGCCGAGAGTGCCCTAGGAAGGAAAAAGACGAGTCAGACGATGTAGAGGAACCAGAGGAAATACGATTTTGATTATTTTGAATTTGCAG
Organism: uncultured Candidatus Peregrinibacteria bacterium; assembly: GCA_937863435.1. Classification (GTDB taxonomy): domain Bacteria; phylum Patescibacteriota; class Gracilibacteria; order Peribacterales; family Peribacteraceae; genus JAGOTD01. The sequence continues at coordinate 26,966 of CALMES010000076.1, read as the reverse complement.
AGACAAAAACGTATCAAGATTTTTCCTGACAAATCCCCTGCATCGTCTGGTTCCTCTGGTTCTTCCGTTTCCTCAGTAGCTCTTAATATTGCTAAAAATGCCAGTTTTATGCTATACTAATCAGATTTATACCAAGACTCATTATGAACTCTCTCCGTGGCACCATCCTACGAGCAACGCTCATTACTGTCAGCATATGTGCGAGCATTCCGTCTGTCAGTGCCTATATTGATCCGACAACGGCATTTGGCCCACTCGACGCTGCAAGCTCGCAATCATCTTCATCGCCTGCAGGAGCATCGAGCAGTGCATTAGCAGGGACAAGTACATCGTCCTATTCCTCGTATCCGCCATCGGTTCCGCATGGAGCGGCAGATCAGCAGCCGCCTGTCACGCTCATCTACAGCAGCCCAGTCAGCCGGCGCTTGCTTGAGGAGCAGGTGGCAAGTCGCGAAGCCGAGCAGCGAAAGAACAATGCCTATTACTACAGCCCGCAGTTTACGGATCCGAATTACCAGCCGCCGGTCATCGCAAGCTCCGCTGCCAGCGTGACTGTCGCGTCTTCGCGTCCCAGTATATATGACGATAACTACGCCTACGAGCAGCGCATGAAAAAGCTGAATGCCAACGGCCAGATTGTCATCAATTTCGGTACCAACGGAGTGACATTCGATCGTAACGGCAACGTATTGCATTCCGGTGCGCCGAACATGACTGCTTCCGGCCCGGCCGATATTGTCGGTGCGTCGGTGCTCCTGCTTGCCGCAATCGGCACGTTATATACCGTGTGGCGTGAGAACAAAAAGCTCCGTCGCCGCTCCCGTTAATACCCCCATGCTGACCGCAACGAAGTTCAGTACCGGCATAAAAATAAGCGTGACAGTCGTGTTCTTGCTGATAATCGTACTGGCCGGAATTGTGTTGACGCGCATGAGCAAGCCGCACATTGCAGAAGATATACCGGTGAATCTGGATACTCTTCCCAATCCGTTTACAGGCACGGAACATGGTGCATTGAAAGCGGATATAGTGGATATCGGCCGCACTGCCCGCGGAGCAGTGGTCAAAAAAGTCACGTTTCCCGGCACATTGCGAAAAGAGCATCTCGCACCTGATGCCGTCTATATGATTATCTGGCCGTCAAACGCTCCGGTCGGCAAGTCGCTGGAGGCCCTGTTCGAGGAGGCGAATAATTTCATACAGAAGAAGGGCTTCGGTTACATCTATACCGACAATGCCGCAACGGAAATAGCCAACGAGAAAACCAGTCTGCCGTTCAATCAGAAATTTCCGCATATCTTTTTCATGCAGCCGGCAGTGCTGAATGATGCGCAGCAGCTTGCGGACATACGTACATTCGAGAACGCGTATCATGTCACCTTCCGTACGGCAGGCAGAGAGCCGCTCTCGGATAATGGCGTACGAATCGCCCCCGGCCGCATCATGGCGTACGTGGTCAATGATGATGCAGGAATCAATATCGATCTGGACACTGTACAGTGTTCCAATGGCTTTATGGAGGGGACTGAGCAGTGTGACGACGGCAATATGAACAGCAATGACGGCTGTAGTTACAGCTGTACCATTGAGTCCGGTTATACCTGTACGGGCAGTCCGAGCGTGTGTGGCATGGGCTCGTTTTCGAGTGCGGCAAGTTCGGCTCCTGCCTCATCGGTTTCGTCTTCTTCATTTTCCATTCCTTCCTCTGTGGGGGGCGGGACCACTCTCTGCGGTGACAATGAAGTAGGGGGCGGCGAGCAGTGTGACGACGGCAATACGGTGAACGGCGATGGCTGTAGTGCCCTCTGTATGGCAGAAGACGGCTTCGCCTGTCGTCCTGCCGGTAGTCCGGTGTGTGTTCGCAAAACATGTACCGATTCGGATGCGGGTCATCTGTACACCGTGAAGGGGACAGTGAGCGTTGTCGCGTTTGAGTTGTCTTCTGTGGAAGATGCCTGCGTGTCGGTCGACAGCGCGGGTGCCTATAACGCAGTTGCTTCCTGCACAGGATCAAACTGTTTTATGCGCGAGAACTATTGCAGCGCCAATGCTGATGCGGCCAATGAGATAATCTCATGTGGCGGCTACTGCAGTAACGGCGCATGCATGAGTTGCGGCAACGGCGTGATACAGACAGAGCTGGGTGAACAGTGTGACAATGGCGTCGCGCTCAACGGAACGGAAGGAAATGACTGCCGCAGCGACTGCAAGCTGGTTATTCCGCCGGCGTTTGGAAACGAATAATTGCATGAAGGACGAAAAATCCTAAACAGTTTCGAAATTCTAATTTCGAAATGAGAATTTGTCTCGAATTTGGTTCTTTGATCTTCGAATTTACAATTGAGGTTTCTTCAAATGCCACTCCGTCGCTTGCTCATAAGCAAAAGCTGCGGACAGGATTCCCGCCTCGTCCCACTGCCTGCCCATCATCTGCAGCCCTATAGGCATGCCGTCTGCAGACAGTCCGCACGGAATGGACAGACACGGAATGCCGGCCATCACCTGCGGAATGGTGAATACATCTTCCAGGTACATCGCCAGCGGGTCATTGCTGTTGGCGCCGACCGTAAATGCCCAGTGCGGTGAAACAGGGGACAGAATCACGTCCACGTTCTTGAATGCGTCATCGAAATCCTGCTTGATGAGCGTGCGTATTTTCTGGGCTTTTCTGTAGTACGCATCGTAGTAGCCAGATGACAGCGCGAACGTGCCGATCATAATGCGGCGCTTCACTTCCGGGCCGAATCCTTCGCTTCGTACCGCCTGATAATACTCCACTAAATTTCCGGCTTCAGCGGCTTCCTTTACGCTGTGACCGTAACGAATGCCGTCGTAGCGTGCCATATTGGAACTCACTTCACACGGACACAGCACGTAGTACGTTGCGACGCCGTATTTGGTATGTGGAAGCGAAATATCCACGAGAGTCGCACCCAAAGACGTGCACACTTTCTTCGATTCTTCAAACGCGGCCATCACTTCCGGCTTCATACCGTCAATCACATATTCTTTCGGAATGCCGATTCGCACGCCCTTCATATCTTTTTTGAGCAGCGTGCGATAATCCGGCACAGCAACGTCGGAAGTCGTGGCATCGAGCGGATCCGCTCCTGCCATGGCCTGCAGTGTGATGGCCATGTCTTCGACGTTCTTGCACATCGGTCCGATGGTATCCAGAGAGCTCGCCATGCTCATGACGCCGTAGCGGCTCGTACGGCCGTAGGTGGGGCGTATGCCGGTAATGCCGCAGAAGCTGGCTGGCTGACGGATGGAACCCCCCGTATCGGTACCAAGTGCAAAGATGCATTCATCAGCGGAAACCGCAGCAGCTGGGCCCCCGGACGATCCTCCGGCAACGCGGGTGGTATCCCATGGACAGCGCGTGACACCGTAGCAGGAGGTTTCCGTGGAAGCCCCCATGGTAAACTCATCCGTATTCACTTTTCCAAGTGAAATGGCACCGGCAGCCTTCAGTCTTCTGGTCGTTGTCGAGTCGTAGGCCGGCCGGAAATCCTTGTTGCGCAGGATGTTCGAACAGGCGGTGGTCGGCACATCTTTTTCGCAGAACACATCTTTGGCCAGGTAGGGGATACCGGCGAGGGGATGAGAAAAATCACCCTTTTCATCAATCATTTTGGCTTCCTCCAGGGCTCTATCGCCATTGTTGTACACGACAGCATTCAGCTTGCCATCCACATTTTTGATGCGACCGAGACAATCTTGCACCAGCTCGACTGCCGAAATGGTTTTGGCTTTGAGCTTGTCGTGAGCCTGCGCAATAGTGAGAGAGGAGAGCAAAGGAAGGAGAGGAAACAGATATTACGAGCGAAGAACGCGACGAATGCGGACAACAAGCATAGTAAGGAGAGCGCCGGTGCAAAAGTAGAGAACGAGCGTGGCCAGAGCGCCTCCGGCAATCATCACAAACGGATGGACGTTTTTGCCCATGGCAAATATCAGGCCGAAAAAAAACGGTAAGGCCAACGCCATCATCGCTTCTGCGTTTTCCGTTGCAAATGTCACGCAGATCGCCACAAATCCGATAATACTGGCCACAAATCCGCCAATAAGTCCGTAGTGCCAGAGAGGGCGAGGGTGATGACGGGTCATGTGCAGATGATACGTGAAGAAATTTTCCTAAAAAGCTAAGTAGCTACAAGCTAAAACCTAACCGTGAGCATGCGGTGCGTGGATCTGGTGCTCAACAATCGGCAGTGGTGAGTTGTGCAGCAAATCATCGGGGTTAGCTTTGGACTGATCAACCACGTCCTCGCGCAATATGTTAGCGAGACCCGTTACCTGCTCGGTTGGCTTCACGCTGCTCGTATCCACTTCGTTGAGCATATCGACATACTGCAAAATCGAACCTAAATTACTCGTCATCTTTTCTAACTCTTCGGGCTTTAGTTTTAGCCTTGCGAGCTTTGCGATATGTTCGACCTGTGCTTTGGTGAGTTGTGGCATCGGGGGAAGTATAGGGGAAGGACTCAGAAGACTCAAAGGACTCAGAGGGCTCAGAGGAGAACTGCCAATTTCCAACAACCAATTCCCAAATGAGGCATGCAAGCTCATGAAATCTCAACCGTAAAACATTGACTCTTGGCTCAGCATTGAGTATAAAGCCGCGTCGATCTTTCGCGCTTCGCAACATGTTTATCCACACGGAGGCCTTCTCGATGATGAGTTTTTCTGCACAAGGGATTCTCGGCGACCAGTTTCGGGCGAATTGCATTACCTGCATGAGCCCAGAGCAGATTGAACGCCTCGAAGCGCTCTTGCGCGGCAAGAAGTTGAGTTGGCTGGAGGTGGGGGACGCGATTCGTGATGTTGTCGGAGTTGCCCCTTGCCCGTCGATTCTCAATCTAGTCACACAAGGCCAATCCGACCACGATGTGACTCATCTGATGAGATACTTTCAGTGACAATCACGCTCAAAAAACAAGAAGATCGACCGCGGCGTGGGAATGTATTCCTGCGCCGCCTTTTTACGTTTCAAGGAACAATACTTACATTCCTTCATTTTTTTGCTGATGCGCTTTTTGCAATTCTGAGAACTTTGGCCATGTTGGGGTGAGTAGCAATTTGTTCAGCTATTGATTTGAGATATTGCTCAACATTCAGGCCTTTGGCAGTGGCAGCTTGCCGGAGGACTTCTGGATCAACACCATCAAGCTCAAAACGTATTTCTTTTACCTGCAAACCTTTTGAATCCAGAGGAGGTCGGATGATAATCGACTGGTCAGCTGCATTAATGTTATCAATACTCATAGCGCCTATCTTCCTCCGGTTTTTTCGAGCGTCAAGTTTTCTATGCATCGGCATCGTTTTGTGTCTTTCCTGTGTGCTACAATGACATTTGTGGAACTCTCCCGTCTTTCCGGCCGCCGGCAGAATGATTTTCTGCGTGCCAAGGGGCGCGTGTGGAAAGGCAAGCACATGGTCATCCGCTTTTTACTGAGCGCGCCCAAGCACCCCAATGTTGATCCGGCGCAACTCGCCATCTATACTGGAACTCTTGCGTCGGCGAAGCTGGATAAATCCGCCGTCAAACGCAATCGCATGCGTCGCAGATGCCGCGAAGCGCTTCGGCTGGCCGTCAAAGATCGATCGATTTCCAGTCCTATTCAATTGATTCTCTCACCGCGCTCCTCTAGCCTGTCTGCTGATTTTACTCAGCTTCAAGCCGATATTACTCAGTTTCTTTCCTCCCTCTCTCTGTGAATCCCACGCCAAAGAAAGCCCGCATGTCGACTCTCGAATTCCTTGCGACATTCATCATTCTGTTTTTCGTAACCGATTTCGCTCTGAAGCATTTCTTCCCGGCCCAGTTCGCAAAAGTGCCGGAGAAAGAGCAGGACGCAATTGTATTCAGCATGCTCTCGGCCAATGTCAAAGAAGGCGATGATCCGACGGTCGTCATCAAGAATAATACCGCCTACACACGCGTTCTTTCCTCGCGCTGTCCGCAGCCGCCCTTCGATGTGGCTTCGGTTGTCACTGTAGACGGCAAAGAAGAGGTGACGGATCTCATGGCCAATACGACTGCAGGAAATTGTCCGTCCTTTCCGCCCATTCCTGCCGGCAAGAGCGGGCAGATAAGCCTGGCTGCGTGGAAATACTCGCTGTTTGCCCAGAAAGGAACCTATCAAATCAGCTTCGATACGTCCAAGACCGCATCCGGCGCGGCGGTTGCAAGCGGCACGGGTCAGGCTGTTGTCGCATCCGGCACCGGCCATGTTCTCACCACGCGCTTTACGCTCACGGAGCCGAATGTCTTCACCAAGCTGTTTCGCACGTTCGTCATGAAACCGCTGCTCAACGCACTGTTGTTTATTGCCCTCTATACGCCGGGATACAGCCTGGGCATCGCTATCGTTATTCTGACAGTCATTATCAAGCTGATTCTGCTGATTCCAAACCAGCATGCGCTCGAGGGCCAGAAAAAACTCCAGCAGCTCCAGCCGCGCCTCGATGAGCTCAAGAAAAAATATCCGGATGATGCCAAGAGACAGCAGGAGGAGACGTTGCGCCTGTGGAAGGAGTACAACATCAATCCGCTTCAGTCGTGTCTGCCGACGCTCCTGCAACTGCCCATTCTGCTTGGCCTTTTCTATGTCATCAGAAGCGGGGCGACACTCGAAACATCCCACCATCTGTTGTACCAGTATTTCATCGATCATCCTATCACGCTCGGTCACTCGTTCCTCGGATTCAATCTGCTGCTGCCAAGCATCTACGTCTTCCCGCCGCTTCTCGTTCTGCTCCAGTTCTTCCAGATGAAGATGATGTTTGCCAAGCAGAAGAAAAACAAAAAGGCAGAGATCATCGACGTGAACGCACCGAAGTCCAGAATGCCGAAGATCGATCAGCAGACAGTGATGACATACATCTTGCCGTTCATGATCGGCTTCTTTGCCCTCCGCTTCCCTGCCGCTGTCTCTCTGTACTGGGCTGTTTCTACCTTGTTTGGAATCGCGCAGCAGTGGTATGTGAACCGCGAGAAGGTGAAGCTTGTGAAGGAATAAGAGCGACTGAATGTAACTACCAAAATTCAACTGCCAACTACCAAGATGTTTCTCTTGGTAGTTGGCTTTTTGGTTGTTGGGATTTTGTATGATCCTCCTGTAATATGCACATCCCTATGATCTCAGCAGTTATCTTTGATATGGACGGTATTCTCATCGACTCCGAACCGCTGTGGAAAGTGGCGCTCATCGACGCATTCAAAACAGTCGGTGCAACCCTCACGCGTGAGATGGCGTACGAGACGGTTGGTTTCCGGTTAGACGAAGTGGTCGAACACTGGCACCGGCGCTTTCAGTGGAAAGGAAAATCGTCTAAAGACATGGAACGTCTCATTCTTGACAAGGTCACCGAACTTATTGAGAAACATGGCGAAGCGAAGCCTGGCGTGCACACTATACTTAACTTTCTGAAAACCAAACCTGTCAAAATCGGCCTCGCATCGGGGTCGTACTACGAAATCATCCATGTCATTTTGAAGAAGCTGGATATCCATATGCACTTCGATTTAGTGTATTCGGCCGAAGATGAACCATATGGAAAACCGCACCCGGGCATCTATATAAACGCCGCCAAAAAGCTCGATGTGCGTGTCGATGAGTGCCTCGTTTTCGAAGATTCTTTCAACGGCGTCCTCGCCGCGAAAGCAGCGAAAATGAAATGCATTGCGGTACCAGATCTCTCGGCGCCAACGCTGCAAAAATTAATGATCGCGGATAAGCAAATTGCATCGCTCGAGGAATTTGATGAGACGATGTGGAACGAAGTGAATGGATAATAAATCCGAAATTCGAAGAACCAAATCCGAGACAAAATCCAAGATATCCCACTTCGTCAGCCGCGGCTGACTTCGCGGGACAAGCAAGAAGCAAATAACAAAAAATCCCAATATACCAATAACGAAAGCTCCCCTCTCGCTCGCTTTAGCGAGGAGAGGGGTCGGGGGTGATGGGCGTCAAGAATGGTCAGCCTCCGCGGGCGAGGACGCCCGTTGCTGGAGATGGTTTGGATTTGTATTTTATAACGAATGATTCTCATCAAATTGATATCTATCCTCACATCTCCCTCATTTACTAGTAGCTCTGCCCTGCTCTGGTACAATCAGGCTACATTCCCCTCCTCCCACCACCTTTTATGTCTATGCTCGATTACTCTGGTATTCAGACCGCTTTGGCCGATAAGGCGCAGGATTTGCTTGGTTTTGTAAGCAAAACCATACCAAAAGACAAGTTACATCTACCGAGTCCGACGCAGGTGAAGGATGTGTTCAGTATTTCCGATCGCTCCAAGGACGTGATTGCGAACATGCAGACGATGATGGACACCGGAAATTTAAAAGGCACGGGTTATATTTCCATTCTTCCAGTCGATCAGGGCATCGAGCATTCTGCCGGCGCATCGTTTGCCAAGAACCCGGAATACTTTGATCCAGAGAATATCGTACAACTCGCAATCGAAGGCGGATGCAATGCAGTTGCATCGACACTCGGTGTACTCGGTATGGTCAGTAAGAAATACGCCGACAAAATCCCCTTCATCGTCAAAATCAACCACAACGAACTCCTCACCTACCCTAACAAATCGGATCAGATTATGTTCGGTTCGGTCGAACAGGCCAAGGCCATGGGCGCGCTTGGTGTTGGCGCCACTATTTATTTTGGCTCACCAGAATCCGGTCGCCAGATTGTAGAGGTAAGCAAAGCGTTCGAGCAGGCCCACAAGCTCGGCCTCTTTACTGTTCTGTGGTGCTACCTGCGCAATAATTCATTCAAAATCGACGGCAAAGACTATCATAGCGCTTCCGATCTCACAGCACAGGCAAATCACTTGGGTGTCACGATCGAAGCCGACATTATCAAGCAGAAATTGCCAACCCTCAACGGGGGATTCAAGGCACTCAACAGCGGTAATAGTTCCTACGGCAAACTCGACGAGCGCATGTACTCCGAACTCACGACCGATCACCCGATCGACTTGTGTCGCTACCAGGTTGCCAACTGTTACATGGGTCGCATCGGCCTCATTAACTCCGGCGGAGAGTCTGGCAAGAACGATTTACAGGCTGCAGTGGCCACAGCAGTCATCAACAAGCGCGCCGGCGGCATGGGTCTCATCTCCGGTCGCAAAGCTTTCCAGAAGCCACGCAAAGAAGGAATCGAAATCCTCAACGCCATTCAGTCGGTGTATCTCAGTAAAGAAGTGACAGTGGCGTAGGGGCGCGAAGTACGAAGTACGAATTACGAATTACGAATTACGAAGAACGACATCTATAAAGAACGTAGAACAGAAAACGGTAGAACGTAGAAAATTATAATACCTACAATCTCAGCAGCGGGCCTCCGGGTCCGCGGCGGTTGTAGGAAATTCCGAGAATCGATAACAATTAAGCGTGATGAATGATTCAAGAAATTATCTATACTCACAGGAGCAGACTTTCTGGCTGCGGTCGGCGATCATAACAATCCATCCCCAGAGCGTGCATTCTGCCCGCGGTCGGCAATTATCCCGCAGCCTCGTCATCAATCATCCCATCATTCGAAAGCAGGGCAGAGGGCCCTGCTTTTATCTCGTCAAAAAATAACACGAATTGCAGTTGTGTATTATACTGATAATCAGAGAAGGCTTGCCCTTTTCTAATTATTATACCGGGAGGAAGAAATTCATACGTTTGTTCATATTCGTTTGTTTTTCATCTCTTCCTCCCGGTCCATTTTCTTGCACACATTTTTGCACTATCCCGCTAGCTGCCGATAGTTTTATCATTGATCTCTACTCATAGGAGGAAATCGTTTTTTTTACTTTCAACTCATCATTCGTAATTCGTACTTCGCCTCTATGTCTCTCAAACTCTACAACTCCTTCAGCAAGAAAGAAGAAGAATTCACGCCACTCAAGTCTGGCGAGGTGAGTATGTATACGTGCGGCCCCACTGTGTACGGTCGTCCGCACATCGGCAACTATTCATCGTTCCTGATGGCGGATTTACTGCGCCGGTGGCTGGAGGTATCTGGCTACAAAGTGACGCACGTCAAAAACATCACGGACGTGGGGCATTTGGCAAACGACGCCGACGAAGGCGAGGACAAAATAGAGAAACAGGCCAAGGCCGAGAAAATCGATCCGCTCGCGATTGCGCGCAAATACACCGCACAGTATCTGGCTGATGAAAAATTGCTGAATTTGATCGAACCGGAATTCCGCCCGCTTGCTACCGGAACTGTCAAGGAAATGATTACGATCATCCAGGAGCTGCTCAAAAGCGGTCATGCCTATGAAACCGAAGACGGCATCTATTTTGATGTCCAAACGTTTCCGGCGTACGGAAAATTATCGGGCAATACGCTTGAGCATTTGAACGCCGGCGCACGCATCGAAGTGGATGAAAAGAAAAAGCATCCGGCCGATTTTGCGCTGTGGAAAAAAACAGTCGGCTCCAATGCGCATCACATTCTGCGTTGGCACTTTGCAACGGGCGAGCGATCGGACTCACTCGGGGACGATGCGCAGTCCGGTTTCCCCGGCTGGCACATCGAATGTTCGGCTATGAGTCGCAAGCATTTAGGCTTAACTCTCGATATTCACACCGGCGGCGAGGATAACATCTTCCCCCATCACGAATGCGAAATCGCCCAGAGCGAGTGTTCCGGCTCACATCCGTTCGCACGTTACTGGCTTCACAAGCGCAGAATCGAGGTAATTGCATCAGAAGAGGCTTCAGAAAGCCAAGAAGGGGTCAAAATGTCAAAGAGCCTTGGCAACGTGTTAAGTATAGATGACGTTCTTGGCAGGGGATTCAGCCCGATGGACCTGCGCTATGTCCTGTTATCTGTACATTATCGTACCCGCCTCAAGTTCAACTGGAAAGGAATGGACGATGGCAAGAAGGCTCGTCGCAAGATTATGGAGTGGATGACTGAGATGGAAACACACATCGCAAACGCAGGATCAAAAGCTGATGTACCGGTACAAAAATCCTCGTTCATCTACGCTGATCAATTCCGCGCAGCGATGGACGCTGACCTCAACACATCCGCCGCACTCGCCGCAATTTTCGAAGCGATTGCCTGGACGCGCAATCAAACCTCGCTCTCATCGGACGAACTGGGCGCCATCAGGGCATTCATGAAGATAATACGCGCTACATTCGGCTGCTTTGAGCCAGAAGAGCAGGCAAGTATTCCGGCCGATGTGCAGAAATTATTCGATGACAGGCAGCAGGCACGCGCCCACAAAAATTTCGCCCTATCCGATTCTCTGCGCAAAGAAATCGAGAGCAGGGGATTTATGGTCGAGGATTCGGCGAAGGGGACGAGGGTGGTGAAGAAATAGCATTCAAAAATGTATCATGAATTATGTATTACGAATTATGAATGTATTCGTAGTACATAATTCATAATTCTTAATTCATCTCACCATTGATCAAAACATCACCAAATTTTAATTCTATTCATACTTTGCCTCACTTTTCCCCAAAATTGTGGATATGTATGCTTTTAGAGGCTTTTAGGCTGCTATTTCTCCATAAATGGAAAGTAAACTTGCCCTACAGTAAGACATTGTAGAGGCTTAAATGGCTCCTTCTGATGTCTTTCCGAAGTTGTACATATTTGTAGTTCATAGAAATGGCTTCAGTAAGCCAACGAACAACCAATTTGTTCTGTAAATGTCTACAGTTCTGTACTTTTTGACAAGTAAACAATGCCAAGTAAGCCTGACAGGTGATGATGAATGTATATACACACCACTAATTCAGATTTTGAGCAACAGAATTCAGGATTTTATGCAAGCAGAAATTTCTATTTTTTTACTCCTTTTTTGCGCTAGTGCAAGCGGTGAAATGGCATCTGGATGCCAACGAAAATAGGAAAAGTCGTTGTAACGAATATCGGAGGTCGTCGTTTCTTATATCGCACGCGGAGACAGAAGACTTGCTGAGATATGCCAGTTTTCGCTAGGATCTCTCCGATCACCTTATAAACCGGGCCATGCTCGTCTTATAAGTAGTCCTCTCTAAGGATGGTGATCCGTGTACATGTTCATTCACGTATCGGCACTCCCCTTGATTACATTTCCTTAAAAGGAAATGTGCAGATACATAATTATGTGTCTTCCACTCAATGCGGGATTCTCACATTCCTTCCCACTACGATTTATCGGAGTGGTGTATCTGTGTCTCACAGAAAAAGGAATCGTGCACTCATTCTTCCCCGAGCTTTATTGTTTTTCGTATAACCTCTTTATATCTAAGGAGAGGCCCCGCTTTCTGCAGGGCGCCCGATACGACTGTAAAGCATAAAACCTGACGCACATATTGCGTCTTTCTCACTTAGCGTTTATTTCTCTTTATTCCTATTTCCCTTACACCTTATATATATGGACGTTTCTCGTATGAAGAAATTGTTCGCAGGCGTATCGGCTGTAGCAATCATGCTTACCCAGGTGGGTACAGCATTGGCTGCTTACTCCGATGTTCCAGCGGGTGTGTGGTATTCGCAGGCTGTTACCCGCATGACTGATGCAGGTCACCTCGATGCTACGCAGGCGAAATTCCGCGGTATGGACAATGCAAACCGCGCTGAATTCGTCAAGCTCGTCGTTGAGCTCAACGGCGGCGTATTAAACACTGCACCAGCAGTGCCAGACTTCGATGACGTAGCTACCGGTCAGTGGTACTACAAGTACTTCGCAGAAGCTGGTAAGGAAGGCTGGGTACGTGGTGATGGCGCTTGTTACGGCAAGCACCCTTGCTACGCACGTCCAAGCGCAAACATTAACCGCGCTGAGGCTGCTTCCATCATCGTCCGCGCTTTCGGCCTCGAGGCTACAGGCGCTGCTCCATCCTTTGTCGACGTTCCAGGCGGCAAGTGGTACACAGCTGACATGCGGGCTGCTGCAGATCACTGCGTACTCCAGGGTGACGATGCAACAGGACGCGCTCGTCCAAACGACAACATGAACCGCGCAGAAATGGTGGTCATGCTTGATCGCGTAGACCAGGGCCTTTCCTACGGTAAGGACTGTGGCACTTCTGCCCCAGCTTCCGAGCCACAGGTAAAGGATGCTACTGCAACATCTCCAACAGTCATTGAAGTAGACTTCAACATGGACGTTGATCAGACTGCAGCAACAGACAAGACCAAGTACACAGTTACTGGTTCTCCTGCTCTCCCAATCGATTCCATCAAGTCGCTCTCCAAGAGCTCGGTCGAGATCACTCTCACCACAGCTATGGAGGCTTCTCACCAGTACACCCTCACAGTCGTCGACATGAAGACTGCTGACGGCAAGACTTTCTCTGATTCCACCACCTTCTCTGGTTACACCACGGTTGTTCTCGGTAACGGTACCCTCGAGGTAACGCTTTCCGCCAAGAACCCAGTTGGCGACACCATTCCAAAGGCTGCTCAGGGAGTAACATTCACAAGCCTCGATCTGACAGCAAGTCCAACGGACTCTGTTACTCTCGAGAACTTGACTGTTCTTCACGAAGGCTTCGGTGATGCCGAGGATTTCTCCGGCGTCTACGCTCTCGTTGACGGTGCTCGCGTAACACGCAAGCGCACAATCGACGCTCAGAGCTACACTTCCACGCTCCGCTTCACGACTCCGCTCGTGATCCCAGCTGGCAAGACTGTCACTCTGCAGATTGCAGGTGATTTGACAACTGCTGCTGACACATCCGGCGAGCACGCTCTCTCCGTTGAGCTCCCAAGCGACTTCGTTTCGAACGCTAAGGAGGTCAAGGGTAACTTCCCTCTGAAGGGCAAGAGCTTCCGCGTCGCTGCTGTGACATCCGGAACAATGAGCATTGCTTACCGCTCCGTTACACCAAACAACTTGAAGGTTGGTGACACGAAGGGCAAAATCGGTAAGTTCGAAATCTCCTTGAACTCTGTGGAGGATCAGACGATCTACTCCATGACTCTCCAGAACGACGGTACTGCTGGTGATGGTGATTACACAAACATCGGTATCCAGCGTTCCGACGGAACACTCGTTACAAAGACTGTTGCTCAGTCCACGGGTGACTTCGTTACTCTCGTTTTCGACCCACCATTCACGGTGCTCGAGGGCGACAAGATCACTTTTGACGTCGTTGCCGACATCAAGGGTGGTGCTGCCAAGAACATCAAGATGCACTTTGACGAGACTGGCGACATCTTCGCTGTCGGTTCTCTCTACGGCTACGGTGTTAACGGTCAGCTCTACGGCGCACAGATCGCTCTGCCAGCCGAGACTTCGACTTTGCCAGCAACGGTCACAATCGACGCTGGTCAGTTCACTATCTCCGTTGACGGCCCAGTCACTCAGCAGTACACACGCAAGGACAAGAACGCAGTACTTGCTAACATCTGGTTCGAAACAGGAGGTGAGGACGTTGACGTAGAACAGCTCTACGCTCTCGTTCAGGGTACAACTTCGACAGGTGCAGCATTCAGAACTCGCAGCGCTCCAACAGGTGGCGACGAGATTGCTGAGGCACTCGAGAAAGTTGAAATCCGCAACACGACAACAGGTCGCACCATCTCCGGTGTCCGCTTGACGGGCTCTGGTGATTCCGGCGCAGTCTCCGCAATCAGCACAGGCACTGGTGCATTCCAGGTCTACCGCTTCGACGATTTCGTCATTCACGGCAAAGAGAAGTACGAGTTCCGCGTTAACTTCATTGATAACAGCGGCTTGAGCTCTCTCGCTGCTCCAGCAAACGGTGACAAGTTCCGCATCCACTTGTGTGGCGAGGCAACTCATCACTTGGTCAGCAACGCTCTCGTTGGCAACACAGTTGGTTGTACAATGGGTGGCTTCTTTGCCACAACAAACACGGCTTACCAGATGAAGATCAAGGGTGTATCCACCAACGATCGCATCGGTGACTACCGCCCAGGCGGCACAATCACTGGTAACTACCAGGAAATCAAGACAGCTGGCCTCACTATTAACCTGAAGCCAACTGCCGCAACTGACACGACTGTCAAGAATGCAAAAGATGTATCCCTCCTCCGCTTCGAAGCTCGCGCTCAGGAAGCAAAGGATGTGCTCATCACAAACTTGATCTTCGATCCAGCTGCCAGCTCTTCTCTCGTCAACGGTTCGAACTACTCTCTCTGGGTAGACGCAAACGATGACGGTAAGGTTGAGACAAAGATCCAGAGCGGTGTTGCTTCTCAGGGTGAACAGATCACCTTCGATAAGATCACTGGCGGTGGATACGTCATCCCAAAGAGCAAGTCTGTCATCTTCGAAGTACACACAGACATCTCTGCTTCTCTCTCTGGAACAAACCCAATCCTCGCTATCCGCTTCGCTACTGGTTCGACATTCATCCAGGCAGAACAGGTTGACGACGGTACAGGTCTTTCCGGTATTGGTGTAAAGCGCACAGATGGTAGTTATGTTTTGTCTTCACCATTTGGAAACGGATCTGTTGCTACAGCTCCAAACGGATCAACTTTATCTGATGTACAGGTAAACATCTCCGGTTTGGCTACCCGCTACTCACTGCGCAGCCAGGGTGACCTCTACGTCACGAAGTCCAACACGCCAGCTAAGTCACGTCAGCTGCTTGGTGGTCCTCTCTCCGACGAGATTCTCCGCTTGCAGTTCCACTCTGAATACGAGGATATCGATGTGACAAACATCGTTCTCACGGCTTCGGGTGCAAACGCTTCTTCTATCTCCACAAACGTTGATCGTCTTGAACTCTACAAGGTTGGCTCTCCAACTCCATTCGCAGTCGCAACCGTTGCCGGTTGTGGAAGCGACTCTGTTGCCGCTAACTCTATGTGTGTCCAGATGAAGAACCAGGAATTCATCGTTCCAAAGGGAACAAACACGAACGTCTTGGTCCGCCCACGCATGCGCACAGATGTAGATGGCGCAGTGTCCGGTCACAAGTTCGCTCTCCAGCTTGACCCAACCCCAAGCACAACAACAGGTTCTATCCGCGCTCGCGGTCTCCTCTCCAGCAACACTCTCTCCGCAAACGATGGAGACAGCACAGCTGAAGGTGAGGTTGTTCTCGGCAACTCTACGTCTGCCGCTAACTCTCGCATCGTCGGTAACGTGAACTACGTTGTTCTGTCCAAGGTTACGTCGATCACAAACGCTGATCCAAACGCCAACGGTACTGCAATCCCATCCGGAACGCAGAAGGCAATCGGTCAGTTCAAGTTCTCGACAGCTGATGCTCAGAACTCCAAGAACGGTCCAAACAAGTTCACGCTCTCTGGTGTTATCTTCAACGTTAACGCTACGAACGTCTTGATTGGTCAGGGAACAGACAGCTCATCGCTTGCTGCTTCCACGTTCAAGATTTACAACAAAGCTGATCCAACATCCAAGGCTACATGTACAGCTGACAAGGCTACAGCATCCGGTTCCTTGGTTGTCACTTGTGGCGCATTGCTCACAACGGCTCGCTCGACTGTAAACACTCAGATTGATCCAGGTACAGACGCTACCTTCGTACTCGAGGCAACTGTTTCGAACGTCAAGATCTCGAACGGTTCCACTTCGACTCTCCAGGTATCTCTGACAAACTTCTCGGACAATCCGTACTACTCCACGTTTAGCTCATCCACCAGTCACTTGAACTGGTTGGATAAGGATAACACTGACACAACATCGTTCTTGTGGCTTGAGTATCCAGAGACAAGCGTCAACGGTACGAGTTACGCTGGCTAATCGTTACGAACTCATTATGGCTTAGCCCCATGGCAAAAACCCCGCCCTACAAGGCGGGGTTTTTTGTTAGGTTAAAAAGAACAGAAAAGAATACAGAACGTAGAACGATAGAACGTTGAATGAGCAGCCCTACGTTCTACTGTTCTGAGTTCTACGTTCTCATAAAAACTTCCTCTTCATCTCCAGCATTTTCTTCGTCATCGGTTTCAAAATTATTTCCCGTTCAGTCGGATATTCGATCACAGCGCTGCCAAATTTTTTCTTGAAATCTGTAATACCCTGCCACGCATCATCTTTTGGGGCGTGAGGAGGTGCAATGCCCAGCAGATCGTAGCTGGTGCAACCCTGGGCCTTGCACATCTTTATAGCTTCCCACTGCAGCGCATACGGTGCCATCAGAGCTCTGTAAGTATGATCGGATGCGCCATAATAATAGATGCCAACGCCATGCCATATCACTCCTAAAAGTCCGGCGATGGGCTTATTATTATGCATTGCCATCAGTAAAAAACTCCCTGGAAGATCTTTGAGAAATGCGTGATATTCCGTCTTTCGCTTGATGGTAAAGCCATCACGCTTGCCGGTGGATTGTGCCAATGCGTAATACGCATCAATATCCGTCGATTGTTCCACTACTACGCCATGTTTTTGAGCCAGCTTGATGTTGTACCGGCCCTTTTGATGCATTTGGGCGAGGAGCTGCTCCTCTGTCAGCGTCAGATTGAGGATAACAGTTGCTTCGGGCTGTTCATGGCGTTTGGAAGGGGTCAATCGGAAGCGGGGAGCGGTAAGTTTTGTAAGGGGGGAGAGATACAGAGGAAGGCATTTGTCTTTCTTGGCGTCGTCGATAATGGCGGTCAGCAACTCATCTGTGCTGGAATTCAGTTCTCCCCAGTTTCCACGTATCACTTCCCATTGAAAGAGCGGCCCGCGCGCAATGTTCCACGTGCACAGGCCGCCCGCTGTGCGATCAATACTCACGAGTGCTGCAGCAAGCAGCTGCTTGCTCGATTCGCTTACTGCCACATACAAACGTGCCTCCCGCCCCAGTGCCTGCTGATAGCGCATCCACGCACTCGATTGCCACAAATTACTATGCGGATGAGCTTTCATCCACACATCGTATTCCGACGTGGCCTGTGGAAGACAGAGGATAGGTATCGGAAAATAGACAAGAAGTAGTAATAGTATAGCGAGTTTTGCGTCATAATCCTCGATCAACTGATTTTATTATTGTTTCAGAAAGAGTAAGCTTTTAGCAGGAAAAGAATTCTACGTTCCACGTTCTACATTCTACGTTCTCCCTTCGCATGCACACTCTCCCCGCCCTTCCCTACGATTACAACGCACTCGAGCCACATATCGATGCACAGACAATGGAAATTCACTACACCAAGCACCATCAGGCGTATGTGAATAAACTCAACGAAGCCATTACCAAGCATCCGGAATTAGCCGAGAAATCCGCCGAAGAACTGATTGCGGATCTGGACATGGTGCCGGAAGACATTCGCACGGCTGTTCGCAACAACGGCGGGGGACATGTGAACCACAGTTTTTTCTGGGAAATCTTAAGCCCCAAAGGAGGCGGTGAGCCAAAAGGAAAATTGAAAGAAGCAATCGATAAAGCGTTTGGTTCCTTCGATACATTCAAGGAGCAATTTACAGCGGCTGCCACGACACGCTTCGGCTCCGGCTGGGCATGGCTTGTGGCCGACGGCCCTGCGCTTTCCATCGTTTCCACGCCAAACCAGGATAGCCCGGTCACCGACGGGAAAATGCCGATTTTGGGTCTGGATGTCTGGGAGCATGCCTACTACCTCAAGTACCAAAACAAGCGCCCAGACTACATTGCGGCTTTCTGGAACGTGGTTAACTGGTCTGAGGTAGAAAAAAGGTTTGCAGAAGGTCAGTAAAACGGTTGCGTTCCCAATTTGTTTTGGCGACAATAAACGTGCAATTATTGACAATTTTAATTTTTATTTTTATATTACACTTATTATGTCACGTCTTCATTCGATGCCGGCACCAGAGATTCAGTCTTTTGTCACTGAGACAGCCCCTGTTCGGTTAGGCAGGGCGGCAACTGTGCGGGGAGACACATCAAAAGCCATTGGTGCTGTATTGGGTGATGCGCCAGTTCATCCTGCGCCAAGAGAATGGACAACTGATCTGGGGTACGCAATTGATGAAATAGAGAAGAATGCCGCCAACGATCCTGTCGAGTTTGCTCATAGCGAAGAGATGCTCACCGCTCTTTCGAATCTATCGATAGACATGGCTGAGAAAGGCAGTGCTCAATTTAGTATTCCCCAGCATTGGACCGTTAACGAAAAGCTGTGTTTCATCTGGATTGGCAAAAAAGTGTACAATATCGAATTATCTACAGCAAAAACTATTCAAACTCAGCCAAGCACGATGAGATCAATTGTGACAGAAGCACAAAGAGTAGTGAATGACAATATTGCTGGCTTCCCCCACAGTGCGGAATTCATGGATTTCTTGAAACAATTGCTGATCGAGGCAGACCCTGCAACACGCACGGGAAAAAAATTTGTAAAAGGCAGGCATTGGAATAATAATGAACAGGCATTGTGGGAATACGTGGTGGATAAAGTGAAGAACTTGATTGCTTTGGGCAAAAACCAGAATAATCAGCGTTTGAAAAAAACCGCGTAAATAAGCATATTCTCCTTTGACACAAGCCATTTCCCGGGTAGAATTGGCACGTTACAGCGGCTTTCCCTGTGTTTTGAGTGCTGTGCGGATGTTTTTAGCAAGCCTGTTGTCCTTGCTGCAAACACTCGCGCATGGCTTGGCCATGCAGAAAAAAGTAATTCTCAATTATTCATTCTCAATTATCAATTTCTTTTATGCCAGACAAGAAGAAGGCCAAGCCTGCAGCAAAAGCTGCGCCAGCCAAAGCGACCATCGCTTCCAAGATGCTCGCACCGGTAGCCAAGAAAGGTGCCGTCGACAAGAAGCGCGCAACACGTGTGCAGGAATACAAGTACGACATCGAAGAGGCGATTTTGCCGAATCTGCGTGAGTTCCGTATGCCAGGCAACGGCAAGACGCCAGCCAGTCTCAAGGACGTCAAAGGCGAGCTTGCGCCACAAATGGTGGTTGCCAACCGCGTGTTCCTCACAAAAGACGACTCGATCGACAAAATGCGTTCGCTCATCGATGTTCAGATCCAGAGCTACCGCTGGTTTCTCACCGACGGTCTGTCCGAACTCCTGAAAGAAATCAGTCCCATTGCCGACTTTTCGGGCAAGAAGATGGAGCTCAACTTTTTGGGTCACACCTTCGATGCTCCAAAGTACGACCCCGTCACCTGCCGCCGCCGCAACTTAAGCTACGAATCCGCCATGAAGGCGCACGTGCAGCTCATCAATAAAGACACCGGAGAAATCAAGGAACAAGATGTGTTCCTCGGCTCCATTCCGCTCATGACCGACAGCGGTACGTTCATCGTCGGCGGCATTGAGCGCGTTGTCGTGTCACAGCTCGTCCGTTCACCGGGCGTGTTCTTCTCGACCATGCCGGATTTCCCCAAGCACCACGCTGCCAAAATCATTCCAAAGCGCGGAGTCTGGATGGAAATCGAGACCGATCGCCGCGGTATTATCACCTGTAAAATCGACCGCAAGCGCAAAATCCCCATCACGCAGCTGCTGCGCGTGTTCGGCTACGCCACGGACGCCGATATCCTCGATCTCTTCAAGGACACGGTGCACGCTGACAAAGACTACATTGCAGCCACTCTCGAGAAAGACACAGTTCGCTCTGTCGATGAGGCTTACCAGAGCATCTACCGCAAAGTGCGCCCGGGAGATCTGGCGACAGCCGAAAACGCCAAGAGTCTGATCGACGCACTGTTCTTCGATTTCAAGAAGTACGACATGGGCAATATCGCTCGCTACAAGCTCAACCGCCGCTTCGGTTTTGACACGCCAAACGACGAAACGCACCGCGTGTTCCAGATCGACGACTTCATCGCTATCCTCAAGGAAATGATCCGCCTGAACAACGGCGAAGGCACGCCAGACGATATCGATCACCTCAGCAACCGCCGCGTGCGCTCAGTTGGTGAGCTCGTGCAGAACAAGTATCGCATCGGTCTCATGCGCACAGAGCGCATCATGAAAGATCGTATGACGGTCATGGATTTGGAAACAGTCACGCCAGCCCAGCTGATCAACTGTCGTCCGATTACGGCTGCACTGCGCGAATTCTTCGCATCAAGCCAGTTGTCACAATTCATGGATCAAACCAACCCGCTGTCCGAACTCGCACACAAGCGCCGTCTCTCCGCCATGGGTCCCGGCGGACTCTCGCGTGAGCGCGCATCGTTCGACGTTCGCGACGTGCACCCCAGTCACTACGGTCGCATCTGTCCGATTGCCACTCCAGAAGGTCCGAATATCGGTCTTGTGGTGCACTTGGCATCCTACGCAAAAGTGAACAGCTACGGCTTCCTGGAAACGCCGTACTACGAAGTAAAGCACTCGGTTAAAATGGACGCCGATGCCATGCTCGGTCGCATCGTCGATGTCACCGTCAAAGACGGTCGCAAAGTGTTTGCCAAGGAAGGCGACAAGATCGAAACCAAGCAGATGGCCACCAAAATCATCTCGCTGCTCAAAGCCGAAAAAATGACCGAGGTTCCAGTGCGCGCCTATGTCATCGAGAAAGAAATGTACATCGATGCCGATCGCGAACGTCACCTCACAATTGCCGAAGCAAACAGCGCATTGGATGAACGCGGTGAATTTATCGAGACGCGCGTGCACGCACGCAAGCGTGGTGAGCCGGTGCTCGCACACGTTCGTGATGTCACACATACGGATATCTCACCTAAGCAGATTCTGTCGGTATCCACCTCACTCATTCCGTTCCTTGAGCACGATGACAACACGCGTGCGTCCATGGGAACGAACATGCAACGTCAGGCTGTTCCGCTCATCGCTCCACACTCGCCATACGTCGGCACCGGTATGGAAAGCGTCGCCGCCAGGGCCTCCGGTCACGTGATTGTGGCTGAGGAAGAAGGCGAAGTGCTCGCAGTCGATGCGCGCGAAGTAACGGTCATGTACCGCTCGGGTCGCAAGGCGGTCTACACACTCGACAACTATGTCCGCAGTAACCAGGGAACGTGTTTCCACATGCGCCCGCGCGTGAATGTGGGCGACAAAGTCCGCTCCGGCGACGTGATTGCCGACGGTTCGTCTGTCCAAATGGGAGAACTGGCACTCGGCCAGAACCTGCTCGTGGCCTACATGCCATGGGGTGGGTATAACTTCGAAGATGCCATCATTATTTCCGATCGCGTTGTTGAACGCGGCTACTTCGACTCCATTCACATTGAGTCCTACATCACAGACGTGCGCGACACCAAACTCGGCCCCGAGACAGTCACGCGCGATATCCCGAACGTCGGTGAAACCAAGCTCAAGGATCTCGATACCGACGGTATCGTGCGGATCGGAGCCACCGTTCACGAAGGTGATATCCTCGTCGGAAAAATCACGCCAAAGGGTGAAACCGAACTGACGCCGGAAGAGAGAATTTTGCAGGCGATCTTCGGTGACAAAGCCAAGGATGTGAAAGATTCATCCCTCCGTCTCCCAGGCGGAGCCGGCGGAAAAGTGGTCGACGTGCACATCTTCGACCGCGCAGAAGGTGACGAACTGCCGACAGGTGTCATCAAGCAGATCAAAGTATTCGTGGCTCAGACACGCAAAATCCAGGTCGGAGACAAAATGGCCGGACGCCACGGAAACAAAGGAGTCGTGGCACGTATTGTGCCAAAAGAAGACATGCCATTCCTCGCGGATGGTACGTATGTTGACATCATCTTAAACCCGCTCGGTGTGTCGTCGCGTATGAACATCGGACAGATTCTGGAAACGCACTTGGGTTGGGCCTGCGAAATGCTCGGCATCAAGATCGCTACACCTGCTCTCAACGGTATCACGCCAGAGCAGATTACGGGTTACTTGAAACTGGCAGGACTCCCGGAATCCGGCAAAGTTCAGCTCTTCGATGGTCGCACCGGCGAAGCGTTTGCGCACCAGACAACGGTCGGCCAAGTGTACATGCTCAAGCTTCTCCACCTTGTCGAAGACAAAATTCACGCTCGTTCCGTCGGTCCGTACTCGCTTGTCACCCAGCAGCCGCTCGGTGGAAAGGCGCAGCACGGAGGTCAGCGTTTCGGAGAAATGGAAGTGTGGGCTCTGGAAGCCTACGGTGCCGCTCATACGCTGCAGGAAATGCTTACCATCAAGTCCGATGACGTGGTGGGTCGTTCCAAGGCCTACGAGGCAATCGTGAAGGGCGAGAAGATCCGTCGTCCATCCACACCGGAATCCTTCAACGTGCTGGTCAAAGAACTCCAGGCGCTGTGTCTGAAAGTCGATCTTCTCAAGTTTGCCGACGAAGTGCCAGTCGAAGCACCTGTGGTACAGACGCAGGAAGGTGCTGCCGAACTGGTACGCTTAAAGACGCGCTTCGATGAAGAGGTGGAGACCGAGGATTTGATCCCGGCAACGGATCAAATCAGCGATCTGACACTCGAAGAAGAGGATCCGGATGCCATAAAAGCCGGTATCGAAGAAGGCGATCTGGGCGAAGCCACAGGCGTCACCGCCAAACAGGAAGTGCGCGAAGGCCTGGAAGACCTGGAAGAAGGCAATGCCTAGAAAGAACGTAGAATGTAGAACGATAGAACGTGGAAAACCCGATCAGAAAGCGTGGTAACCGGCGGTTTAAACCGCCGGTTACCACAGAACCACGGAAAAACCCGATCAGCGATGGTCGGGTTTTTTTAAAATGCATCCGTCGCAAGACGCTTGTCACCGGCGACGTGTTCAATGGAGTGCTGGCCACAGAACTTCTCCGTTGCGGAATGGGCAGATACATGCAGTGCTGTAGGACTTTATTTTCTCGTCGCAACCGCTTTCAGCGGCACGCGGATGGTGACGGTGGTTCCCACCCCCAGCACGCTGTCTATATGCAGCGAGCCTCCTGCCTGCTCGATGAGTCTTTTTGCCATGTACATGCCAAGACCGTTGCCATCCGGGTGGAGCGTTGCCGCGTTCGATGCACGGAAGTATTTTTCACCGATCCGCGGTAGATCCTGAGAGGGTATGCCGCTGCCTTCATCCTTGATTTCGCAGGTTGCCCATTGTTTGTCGGCGCCAATGCGTACCCGTATGTTTGTGTAGGGTCCCGAAAAATGGCTCGCATTGGAAATCATCTCTTCCAGAAGTTGTATAGCCAGTTTTGGATCAATTTCCATCGAAAAGTTTGTCGGCACATCGAAGATCAGGACTTGATTGGTTTTCGCAAGGCGCATGGCCGTGCTCTTTTTCACGCTCTCCACAATACTCTGAATCCCGACCGTCGTCGGCGACGCCACAAGAGCGCCTTTGTTGATCAGATCTGCATCGTGCAGTGCCTTGAGAACGTCATTGATCCGCTCCAAACCCTCCCTCGCATTATTGAGAGCGTATTGCTGCTCTTTTTTGGATGGCGATTTTTCCAGTGTTTCCAGTGACCAGCGGATGATTGTGACAGGCGTTCCCAGCTGATGTGAGGTGATAGACAGCAGGGCGGAGCGTTCGCGGTCAATGTGTTCCCATGCTTCAGCGCGGCGCTTCCAGATAAAGAGGATGACGTACGATGTCAGAAGGCCGGCTGCCAGCAGAAACAGCAAAACAGTGGCAGGGGAAACAATACTATGACTGAGCGTGGCATAATCGTCGAATTTCATGTCGATACCGATGATGCCCATAACACTCCCGCTTGCGTTTTTTACCGGCGCAAAACCCGACATGAACGTACCCCACTGATCGCTGTACGGATGATCGGTGATAATGGGCTCGAGCATTGCGCGGCTGATATTCGGGATTTTTGAGACATCGTAGGAAGTGCCGGGCGGAGAGGTCGCATCGGCGTCATCAATCACGTTATCGTGATTGCTATCAACAACCGCATAGGGATCAAGCGAATCAGCATCGGCGATGAATTCGTAAATAGTCGGATCCCGTGTCGGTCGCAGAATGTAGGCGTATACGACACCGGGATTCGCGGTGCGGATTTTCTGCAGGGCGTCTATTGCCTGGCTGTAAGCCGGCTTGGTCGTATCGCGCAGTGTGTGAATATCGTTCAACGGAGCGCCGGACAACGTGAGCGCGGCGGTTGCCGCAATGCTGCGGATGCGTTCGCTCACCTGTTTCTCCAGCGACGTTTTTGCGTTCAGATAAAACAGCACGCCGAGCAAAACGGTAAAACACAACATTGCGCTGCCAAGCAGCAGAATGCTCCAATTCTTTTTGATGTGTGAGAATGTAATGGGGGACATGGTTTTTTGGTTTCTCCCCAGTATACCAGAAAAACGCTCATAAGTCAGCGGAAAAACCATATCAACGCTGTGAATTCCAAGGGATGGAAATGGATCTTTCGATTGCAAAACCGACGGCCTGCCCGGTTAGGACAGGCCGTCATGTCGATCTCAATGTTTGTCAGTGGACTCCGGAGGCCTTGCAGAGGAAAATATTAGCTCGTTGTTTATTGTACCGAGCAGTGACAGCGCCACTCCAGTGATGAGAATGCCCCATTTGGAGCTTTCATTTTGGAATTGCGTCATAGCGACCAAAGTCGCAACAACGCCGACGGTCATCGTCACAAGCTTAAAGCCCTCATCACCAAGATACTTCTTCACTGACTTCTCCCTTAAAAGATCGACTCTAATATGAGCAGAACATCCACTCGCATCAGTAATTTTATTATAAAATTATAGTATAAATAAGTCAATTATTTGAGACGCACTTGCCTGTATCGGCAAAAAAGAAAATATCGAGGTTCACGCCCATTGAGCGGTAAAAAAGATTCTCTGTTTTTCAATGAATGACAAAAAATTTATTCGTACAATCAAAAAAAGCCTTCAAAAATGCACAGAAGAAGATGCAGATTGTATCTGTAGAAAATGGCTAGCAGAACGACTAAAGCACGCTGATCAAAATTTTGATTTCCAATGAGTGAAGAGAGCAAATGCCCATTCTTTCCTTTTCTTACAATTTATTCTTGACCTCTTACTTTTTATCCGTACAATTCCCCTACGCAATATGTTTTCTTACGCCTACCCGTAGCATCAGATTGTTTCCTAAGATCTGCTTCTACGGGTGTGCGCAAGCCGCCCGTTTTTTTTGGCCCTCAAAAGCCAGAAAGGACAGGCGTTCGTGTCCACCCATGCTCCTTAAAAGCATCGGCCGAAAATATCGATTTATGAAATTCAATTATTGTGATTAATAAAAAATTTAAGAAAATTAGAATTCTTTAAAAGATTTGCGTTTACGTATAGCAAGGTGGGTGTGTCTAAGGACTGCTCGCTTCGTGGTACGTGAACAGCACAATTTCACTTCAACCTTTAAAAGTTGAAACCGAAATAAATGTTACTCAGCGCATCACACGGATGCCTTGACTCTCAAATCCGATGAAGGACGTGGCCAGCTGCGAAAAGCTTCGGTCAGCCGCTAGGCAGGCGCTACCAGCCGAAGATATCCGAATGGGGAAACCCCATAGACTTAATAGTTTATGACTTAATTTATTTTAAGAGGAAGACTCTGTGAACTGAAACATCTAAGTAACAGGGGAAAAGAAATCAAACGAGATTCCCGTAGTAGTGGCGAGCGAACCGGGAACAGCCCAAACCCTCTATTTATAGAGGGGGTTGTAGGACCTCAATATCCGACTGCACGAATCTAGACAAACGTTCTGGAAAGGACGGCCATAGTGGGTGACAGCCCCGTAGTCGAAAGGTAAGTGCACGGTAGAGGTTTCCTGAGTAAGGTCGGACACGTGAAATCCGGCCCGAATCTGGGAGGACCACCTTCCAAGGCTAAACAGTTTGAGAGATCAATAGCGAATAGTACCGTGAGGGAAAGGTGAAAAGCACCCCGAAAGGGGGATGAAATAGTTTCTGAAATGTGATGCGTTCAAGGAGTCGGAGCCCCCTTAAGGGGTCACGGCGTTCCTTTTGCCTAATGAACCAACGACTTCGTTGTCAGTGGCATGGCTAAGACAGTTTTAGTCGCAGCCGTAGCGAAAGCGAGTCCGAATAGGGCGAATTAGTCGCTGGCACGAGACCCGAAACCGGGTGAGCTATCCATGAGCAGGGCGAAGGTTGACGAAAGTCAACTGGAGGCCCGAACCATAATGTATCGCAAGACATTGGGATGACTTGTGGATTGGAG
>CALMES010000075.1 GCA_937863435.1 uncultured Candidatus Peregrinibacteria bacterium | reverse complement strand
AAATGCCATACAATGTCGTACGCTTAATCCCCAGAATTTTGGCCATATTACCCGCACTCATGGGCCGTGCCTCCAATAAATGAAGATAGATTCTCGCCTGATCCTTATCCAGGCCGAGCTCGAGAAGAATGTGCTCCATATGCTGTCGGGAGAAGACGACACTATTTATTATAACATCTTTTTCCATATGATTGGAGACTTTCTTATTTGTTTATCTTATCCGTCATTATGGAAACTACAGAAATTTCACATGAACATCGGTTACCAGAAAAAGTTTCGACCGATTCACTGCAGACAACAATCCGTATTCTTCAAGAGCGACTGTCAGCCATAAAAGCCATTCTCGATTCTGATCCGAAGAGAATGGAAGGTCTGACACATGCAGCTAGCCGCATTTCAGACATCGATGCAGCTATCCGCAAAACCATCTCTCATATCCTTTCGGTTCCAGAACTTTCCGACGAAGCGCTGAATACGATTACAAATCTAGCATTGCAACGCAGGCCAGTGGCTCCTGACACTGATATGAATACTGTGCTTATCCAAGGCGGTCGTGGCAGGCGCATGAAAGTGCCGGAAAACGCATCTCTTTTTGCGCAGTACGTGCGGACCTTTAGGAAGCGGCAAGGCTGGACACAAGATGACCTTGCCCAACAGATAGGCTCAAACGTTACCAAACAGTATGTATCCAAAGTCGAAGCGGGGCATATTGCGATTCCGCATCATAATTTTCTGCAAGCATTCAGTGCACAATGCCATGTAGGCATCAATGATTTACTGACCATGACTCAGAAAACCACGAAATAAAATCGAGCTTTTTGCCCAAGCAGAACTAAGAAATGCGTTTCGATATAGCACTGTTATTCATGATTTTTCAATATTTCGAGATACAAAATGCTTCAATCGAAAAGCGCTGCCTGAACCAGATTTTAGGTATTTCTCAAATGCAATAGCTGCATTCTTTTCTCGAAAACAACAAAACTACTCAATACGCCACGGACGCAATGCTTTCGTAGCTTTCACCGAACCTTCATTATGCTCTAGAAGACGGGCATTTAAGTCGCCGGTATAGCCAATATAATTTTTACCCCTTTCATTGCCGAGAATATAGACAAACCAACGCATACGATGAAGCCCTCCTACGCTTTTGATGGCCTGCCATCCGTAGCGAGGCGATTTCGGAAGAGAATGACGAGACAAAGTTCAAAAGCTACGGACGGCATCCTACGCTTCGCGTAGGATGGAGCGGGCGAACGGAATCGAACCGTCATCACCAGTTTGGAAAACTGGGGTAATAACCACTATACGACGCCCGCAGCGAGGGAAATTGTAGGTAATTCTGACTGTTTGTACAGAGCAAACAGCTGTTTTACACTCCGGCCAATCCCGCTGATAAGCGCGTTGCATCTCATCAATTGGCAGGCAAAAATATCCCTTCAGGAAAGTGTGACGGGGATGCTGCGTCTGGATACACATATTTCTTCCCCCTTTTTTCTATGAACGACACTGATACAGATGACGAAGACGACACGAATACCGGAAAAATGGAACCGCAGGAAGCGGATCCGGGAGAGGAGCACTATAAAGATCCCCTGATCGGCGAAGGATCAGGGGAAGAGAGTGTGCAGGTGTTGTAACTACTGAACAGATACGCTCGACGACTGACTCCTGAGCATATTCGCCCGTGCCTGATTCGGGTTGACCAGTCCGGTGGCATCCGGCCGTGGATTGCGCTTGAGTTCGGTTGTGAGAAGCTTCTGGCAAATGGCGATGTAGCCCGGATCCCCATGCACAGGACACACGCGCGAACGGATTTGCTGACGCAGGGTATCCAGCTGCGACAATGTCAGATCTGCGACAGTCGAAATGCCAGACGACGAAACAGATGAGACGCTGCTGGCTACAGGTGCAGGATTGCAAGGGGGCAGAGAGGACACGGATGAGGAACTGACAACAGACCGAGCGGAGCCAGCCTGCGCTTTTGCCTGCACTGCGCGCATGCGAAGGCGGAAAGCCGCCTCCGATTCAGCAGCCGGATGCAGTATTTGGGCATCGCTGCCGCGCGTGCTCTCGGACGAAGCCTGGACAGTGGTAACAGTCACAAGCGCGAACAATGAAACCATCGAAGCAATCGCTATCAATGCGATGCCCGGGTGAACTTGTTTATGAAGCATAGAAAATATTGGTATGAAACACATCCATTATAGCATTTTTTAGCTGTATTAACCGCATAAATCAGCCAAAAAGCAACTATACTAATCCGACGGCTTTTTTGACGCGTTGCAGTGTTTTCTCTGCATACGCATTGGCCTTTTTTGCCCCGTCTTTCAAGATGGTATCCAGTTTTTTCGGGTCCGCTTCCAGACTTGCCCGCCGTGCCCGAAGCACTGAAAAATAGTCCATGTAGGTTTCAAGCAGCATCTTCTTGGCATCTCCATATCCGAGTCCCCCGGCGCGATACTTGTCTGCCAGTACTTTCTGCTCTGATGCCGAAAGGAAGAGCTTATGAATCTGAAACACGAACGAACTGTCTGGATCTTTCGGTTCGGCCACTTCTTTTGAATCGGTCTGAATGCCCATAATCGTTTTTTTGATCATCTTTTCATCGCCAAAAAGCGGAATGGTATTTGCATAGCTCTTGCTCATCTTGCGGCCGTCGACACCGGGTACTATTGCAACATCTTTACGAATGCGTGCTTCGGGGATAGTAAATGTATGACTAAAAGTTCGATTAAATTTCATTGCAATATCACGTGTGATTTCTAAGTGCTGCTGCTGATCCTGCCCGACCGGAACAATATCAATATCATAAAGAAGAATATCCGCCGCCATTAGTACTGGATAAGTAAACAAACCAACGTTTACGGCCATTTCCTCTTCTGATTTTCCATCCGTTTTATCTTTATAGCTTACGGCTCTTTTCAATAATCCCATTGGTGTCACCGTCATCAGAAGCCACATCAATTCTGCATGAGCGGGAACATCGGACTGGAAAAAAATGGTCGATTTGCCAGGATCGAAGCCGCATGCCAGATAATCCAGAACAATATCGCGCCGCAGCGAACGCAACTGCTCTGCATCCTGCACTGTCGTCAGGGCATGCAGATCGGCGACAAACAGAAAGCTCTCATCGGCCTGGTTTGCCATTTCCAGATTTGGTTTGAGAGAACCAAAATAATTACCAAGATGGAGCTGGCCCGACGGCTGAAGTCCCGAGAGTGAGCGCATAGAAATGAATGGACGATGTACAATGAATAATTTACAACAAAGCCAATTTTTCAGAGGTCATTGTACATTTTACATTCTCAATTGTACATTTTGCGCAAACATAGCTACTCGATGAATGTTGAAACTAGTCCACTAAAGCATTGCAGGAATGATTGTCTATGCCCCTGCGACCCTCTACAATCAGCTGTATTATTTTCTTCTCTTTTTACTATGAGTTACACAGTAACAGCACGCGTAAAAGAAATGCTCAGCAAAATGGATATGCGCACGGGCGGCGATCTGACAGAGGCTCTCGACAAAATGGTCGAGGAAGCTCTCAAGAAAGCTGTATGGCGCGCTAAGGAAAACAAGCGCCAGACTGTCTACGCTTGCGACTGTTAATCAATCGATCTTCGATTCTTAAAGAGCCCGCAAGGGCTCTTTTTTGAAACTGAAAAGCAGGAGGCTGCAAAGTTCGTCGTACAATACTTCTAAAAGTAAGACAATATACTGCATTTGAAAAGATGCCATTGATTTTCGAGTCCGAGCATTGATAAAAAAGCAAAATTCTCAGTACAATCGACATGTATTTTATGGCTGCAATTACATCTGCACAAAACGGCAACTGGTCATCCACATCCACGTGGACTGGCGGAACCGTACCAGGAGATGGAGACACGGTAACGATAAGTCATACCGTTACCATGGATGGCAGCCGCACCGTCGGCAATAGTCCGGCAACTGATGTGGCTGTTTTGACAATCGGCAATGGCAGCACATCCGCACGGCTCATTCTTTCCACCGGAACACTAACGGTAAAAGGCCAGCTGAGTGACACGCAAAGCCATGCGGCAGGTGTTACGATGAATGCGGGCACTGCCATCGTTTTTGATGCAACAGGCGCAAGCGGCACCATCAACTACTCCATCAAGATCGCAAGCAGCTACGACGGCGGACAGTCTCCCGGAGATGCACGCGGCTGGCGTATCAATGGCACATCAGGATCGCACTGCTCCATTTCTTCTGCGGGAGACGGAACGCGCAATGCGTATCACAACAATGCATCAAACGGCGGAGAAGGCTGCATACAGGCGACCTACTGCGACTTTACGAATATAGGAGACAGCAGTCACAATGCATTGAATATTTTGCTGGATAACCGTCAGCTGACATCCTCGCTCACTAATTGCACCTTCACAAGCTGCGGCCAGATAAACGCCCCCTTCACGCACGGTGTCCCGTCTTTTTCCATGACCGATGTGGCTATTGCATCTTCGCGCACCAACGAATCGACCTCCTGGCCACTTACCACAAGCTCAGGATCGGACCAGACAACCGGAACACGCGCCTTCACTCGCGTCTCCTTTGACAAAATGATAAAAATCATTACCTCACACGGAATGACATTTGACAGTTGTTACTTTGGCAATGGACTTTTGGTTACAAGCACTAAAAACTGGACGGCGATGAAAAACTGCTTTATCAGACAGACATACGACAATATTGCTATCGCCGGCAGCGTGACAAATTGCTTTCTTTTTTGGGACAGTCCGTCCGGCAGTAATCCTCATTTTCTCTCTTCCATTTCAAATCCGCCAGCCAACACTACCTATAACTGGACGGACAACGTTGCCTATTTCAACGGGACCAATACTGCTGGCAACGTGTTTTTAGTCGGAGGGACCACGACTGCTACATTCACTCTATATTGTCGCCGCAATCTGATATTGCCAAATGGCGGAGGAAGTAACAGCGGAGCATTGTTTACCGGAAACGGTTCTGTGACGCCTGGACTGGCATTGTATATTGAACACAACACTATCAATGTTGAGGGGCAAACCGGATTGGAAATCGGGCACCTGTATACGTCCGTTGAATCACCCAACCGTTACGCATCAGTCAAATCCAATTTGTTTTATGGCACAGCCTCAACAGGATATAAGGCGTACAACGTCGATAGCTCATCGACGCAGGATCTTATGACTCCCGCCACTACAGATTACAATGCAGGCTATCTTATAAAAACAACATCCGGTACATCGGGATTTACGAATGAAGGTCGGGGGTATGCCGCCAAATGGAGCACCACGCCTGGTGTGCACGATCTGGACGGACAGAATCCCGTATTTTCAGACTCTACACGCACACTTGCTTCCTGGGCAGTTACACAGGGTTCTGGCTCATCCACAAATGCGGGCAAAGAGGCCGATGCCGTTGCATATATTGCTGCCAATCCCGCACTCACACTCTCCAGCCTTCTGCCGTATCTAAAAACCGGTTATAGGCCGACCAATAGCGCTTATCGTTCCGCAGCGCATGATACCGGCACCATCGGTTCCTGCAATTTCTCCAAAACCTCCCGCTCGCTTACGAAACTCACCGCCTTACGAACCGCTACCAACAGCCGCTACGGCGTCAGTGTATAAGAACAGAAATAGGCCGCTGATGATCGACGAATATACTTCAAATTATGACTGCAGGTGACAATTTATATACTTGTACATGTCAGTTGCAGGGAAGCAATTGATGCTGCTATCTGAACATTCTACACTGACAGATATTCTTACTGCTGTCCTATGTCCTCACTTTCAACCGAATTACAAGGTCTTCTGAAGGGTTTTGACCGATCAAACGAACACGTTGTGATAACCGACAAAAAAGGAGTTATTCTGTATGCCAACGCCGGCGCCGAAAAACATACGGGTTACTCCCGGAAAGAGATGATCGGCCGCAAGCCGGGCGATTTGTGGGGAGGGCACATGTCAAAAGAGTTTTATACGGAAATGTGGGAAACGCTGCGGGATCATAAGGAAACGTTTATCGGCGAAATGCGCAACCGCCGGCGCGATAACACGTATTACTGGCAGGAAGTCCACATTATTCCCATTCTGGATTCCCGAAATGAAGCTGAATATTTCATCGGAATAGAATTAAATGTCGACGAACAGATGCGCCGGGAGCAGCTTCTCCAGGCTGCGCAGGACCATGTTCCCGAACACATAAAAATCCAATGGCCGCTCAAATGGCTATTCGAAAAAACAAGTTTGTCACAAAAAGAGCTGTCGGATTTGCAGCGTCATTATAGCAGTGAGAAAGCACTCGACATGCTGACGGAC
The DNA here is from genome assembly GCA_937863435.1 of uncultured Candidatus Peregrinibacteria bacterium. GTDB lineage: Bacteria > Patescibacteriota > Gracilibacteria > Peribacterales > Peribacteraceae > JAGOTD01. The sequence continues at coordinate 35,705 of CALMES010000075.1, read as the reverse complement.
GATCTTCTTGCCATCTCCAATGTTCTGCATGCCCACCGACAGCCGGATTCTGATTTTTGCATCTTCGGGCTTCTACAACAAATTATCAATGAAATAAAAGAAAGTTTTCCTGCCAGACACTACCATTTGGACTATCACGGCAGCTCGCTGATGATTCATGAGAATAAAAAAATCGTCTATCAGCTGCTGCAGCGCATCATCATCAATGCCGCGCAATATACCGATGCGAATGCAGGAGATATTTTATTGGTCCTCCTGAAAACGGGCAGTCACTGTGTCGTCCGTTGCAGTGATGACGGAATCGGCATTTCACTGCGCGATCAGAAAAAAATGTTCGAAAAATTTTACCGCGGCCATCAGGCAAAAACATACCATCCGGACGGGTCGGGTTTGGGACTATATCTGGCAAAAACAATTGCCGATGTGCGAGGATGGTCTATTTCCTGCATCAGTGAACCGAAAAAAGGCACGTGTTTTGAGGTCCGGATTCCGCTGAATACCACGAAGAAAGATCTGGCCGGCGTTGCATGATGCATCGATTACTTCCGTTTTCTCAGCTGATCCAGCACATCGGCAAACTGCCTCGGCATTGGTGATTCGATAGTGAGCATGGCGCCGGTAAGCGGATGCGGGAAAATCACTTTGGACGCATGGAGGAAAAAACGTGAGTATTTGAATTCTTTCGTAAACAAGCGATTGAGCGCTTTGTTGCCGTAGACTTCATCGAGCAGCAGCGGATGTTTGATGGATGCAAAATGCCGGCGGATCTGATGGAACTGACCACGTTCGATTTCAGCTTCCACAAGACAGCACCCCTTGAATGTTTCCTTCACCACATACTTTGTCTGACAATCGACTGTGCCGTTGCCGCTGCGAGCGGGAAGCGGCGAATCGATCACGCCTTTTGGCTTCTCGAATGGATCGAGCGCCAAGGCCAGATAGATCTTACGCCAGCCATCGAACCGCGAGTCGATGACTTTCTCCACAATCCCCTTTCGCTTGGCGAAGACAATGACACCCGATGTCTCGAAATCCAGGCGGTGGAGCGGCGAAATGCCCGGATAATCGTCTTTCAGAAAGTTGAGGAGTGGCAATTTGTCCATGCGGCCTTTGCCGGCCACGACAAGCTCCCCGCCCAGTTTGGTGACTGCGAGGAGAGTGTCGTCTTCGTACAAAATTCGTTCTTTGCGGATGGCCATAGAGGCCTACTATACACGATTTTCGCCTATTTGCTTGTCGAAATAGGGAGGGTGCCAACGGATGTAAGGCCACTGAGTGTATGGCTCTGGATTTGATCCGATGACAAGGTGAACAAGTTGGTGCCAATACGCACGATACGTTCAACGACACTGCTAAACGGCTGCCACATATTCGGATCAGTTGTCGTAATGGGCTTGGCATGAGAAACAGTTCCCTGCAGCGTAAAGCCTTTGTCCAAACTGACATTGTAGACATACGCCCCCTGGAAGACTGGCACTGGATCCGTACTGGTTGAATTTGTCGTCTTCTTGTAGACAGTCACCGGGAAGCTGAGCAGGCCTTTGTCTTTTTCAAACAGCAATGCTTTATGGTCTGTAAGAACCGGACTGTCGGTGCCTCTATCTCCAATCACTTCCTTGAACATTTCTTTGGGGTGCGAAACGTCCGAGACATCGAATAACGAGATTTTCATGCCCAGAATAGCGGTGTAATACACGGCATTGTTCGTATGCACTTTATCGGCATCGATAGATGGATCGACCTCTTTGCCAAAGCCGATGAGGTGCGTTGCGTCATACGGATGCAGGTAATCGCTGTAGCCTGGGATCTTGAGTTCACCGAGAATTTTGGGATGACGGCTGTCGGCCAGATCGATGACAAAGAGCGGATCGACGGTCTGGAACGTGACCATATATGCACGTTCGCCCATGAAACGCACCGAGTAGATTTTCTCGCCTTTGGCGATATTTTCAAGCGTGCCGACACGTTCGAGCGATTGACTCAGGACATACAAACTGTTGCTGGAATCTGTCTCTGCTGTGGGCGTCCACTGGGAATCAGTCGTGGTAGCGATGCGGAACATGTTGTTGCTTTCATCCATCGAAAACTGGTTGAGAATACGACCAGGAACAGAACCTTGCGCCTTTAAGGCAATACCATCATCGGTCAGCGCAAAGCGATACAAGTTGGTCGTGGTGCTTCCCTGGCCTGAGCCATCCCAACTGTAACGATACAGCGGTGCAGCAACGTACAGGTTCTGGAGCGACATGTAGATGCTCTGGGCATCGCCAAGAACAACTTCCTTCCCTACTGTTGCTGTTGGTGAATCGGTCGGAATAGCGAGAACTGTTAAATACTGAGGCGACGGAACGTGCGGGATAATGACCACGTCACCACAAGTGACAAGTGGCTTATCAGTAATCTTGAGCGCACTGTCGCTGTACTGAGGAAGCTGCGAATTATCCTGCGACGACGACAGCGGACGGATAGGGCCGCCCCACCAGCGCAGAGATTGATTGAGAACCAGATACACTTTGCCGCCAATCATGCGAGACGATACTTCGCGACCATCGAAGGACAGCGTACGAGACAGGACAGGCTTGGTGTGATTCGATACGTCGTACAAACGCACCTGCAATTTCTGACTGCCACCCGGATATAGTTCGCCTGGCGCAATCATCTTGCTCTGGATCCCAACCGACTGAGTGTTGTAGATCACCGGCGACCACAGCGAGCCGATGGCAATAAGCGTATTCCCCTGAATGTACAGCTCTGTTGGATTGAATTGATCGACAGAGGAATCGATAGTGGAAGCGAGTGACATGCTTCCATCGGCACCGACAGACACAATGCGAATCTGGCGACCGCCCTGGCGATCGACAATGTACATATATTTGCCATCAGTTTTGACGATATCGGCTTCATCCACACCCTCTACCTGCACGTTTGTGGTGGAATGATCAGCCAAGCCGGCAGCGGTGGAATTGCTGACAGCATCTTTCGCCATAGGGGCTGCAACCCCTTCCTGCAGCATCATGCCCCCGCCTCGGTAGAAATAATCCACACTCGTCGTATTCTGCGATGATTCCTGAATAAACGCCTGTAAGTCTTTACAGGAAGTGGGATGCACAACTGTATCGGATGCGAGATTGATTTTGACGTCCGGGTACTTCACGTTTAAGTAGCCTTTGGACGGCTGATCCGTTTTGCCTTCACTCACACGCCACAGCATTTCGGCCGTATCGGCGCGCGTGAGTGGCATATCGAGCTTATTGATATTGGTAGGGATTGCCTTGGATGCCTCGAGAGAACGTGCGTACGGCTCGTACCAATCCGATGTTTGCGCCTGCGGATTTTGCTTGTAGGCAAGCGATAAAATCTTGCCTGCCTCCGCAAACGAGACAGTCTGATTCGGCTTAAAACTTCCATCGGCGTAGCCACCAATGAAACCCTGTGACTTTGCGTAGCAGACGTACGGACTAAACCAATCTGCTTTGTGAACATCCGTAAAACAATCGGCGGCGGAACTACCTGTCTTGGCAACTTGCGCCGTAAGAACCATTTTCAAAAATTCCGCGCGGCTCACGAGTCGTTTTTCGCCAAGCGAACCATCGGCGTAACCGGTGATGACTCCTTTTTTCTGGAGAGTCGTGAGTGCCGGCGAGAGTGCGGCGTGCGCCGAGACTGCGGGAAAAAGCGAGACGACAAGAGCCGTCAGAACGGGAACTGCGCCAAGGCGCAAACGAGAAGAAGGCATACAAGAAAGGGGGAACAAGAGAACTATAGACCACTACGTCGCGCATCAGAAAAAGGTTACAGTTGATTGCAAGCAAAAGAAGAACGTAGAACTGAGAACGTGGAACGTAGAAGAATATATTCAACGTTCTACGTTCTCTCTTCTTTTCTGACCCAACTTTTGCATTCCCTAATTTCCCTGAACAAATCCCCAGCTCTGCTGCCACTGCTTCATAGTATCTATTTCCTTTTGCTGAGCAGCAATAATGGCATTGGCCATTGCTTTCAGCTCCGCATGACCAGACGAAACTTGCGCAGCTTTTGCCATATCAATTGCACCCTGATGGTGCATGATCATTTCGGCAAGAAAAGCCTTGTCGAAATCATTGCCTGTCTTGCCGCTTAAATCGGCAACCATTTGATTCATGGTCATCGAAGTATCGCTATGATCGTTCATCATCATTCGCTCTTTTCGCTCGACCGGCAAGGGGCTCTCGACACCTTCAGTCATCATACGCCAGCCCCTTTCCGCCTGCTGCATGCGCCCATCATCGAATCGTACTACTGCATGGGAAATACCAAGGAGCGTGATGCCGCACACAAGCAAACCGACAATCAGCAATCCGATTCCCCAGCGCTTCAGCTGATCGAGATGCAGTTTTTTAACCGCCCAGACAATTAAAAAGATAAAGCCGATGGTTGCAGCGAGCATGCCGACAACGTGGAGCGCCGTAAACAAAAAGTATCCGGGCCAGACGATGGAATGGACAGAGTTCATCATAGAAAAGGAGGGAAGAATGCCACGATTATACTCTTTTTCCCGGCTTGCATATGATTTATATATTTTGGCATAAGAAAGCGAAATATTTGACCATATAGTCCAAATCGACGATAATGGCAGATCCTGCTCATGTCTTCTCTTTTTCTCTCGATCGGCACTGTCGGCATACTCATCGCGGGAGTTGAATACCTGCTGTGGCGACTGTTTCGGTCGCGCATCCAGGGCCTTGTGTTCCCCCGCTACGCCGATCAGTCCTTCTTCCGGTTTTTCACGTTCCAAAAAATGCGCCTGGTCGCACTTTTTCACACTCTTGGCTTGATCAGTATTTTTGCACTCCTCGCACTCTTTACATGGTGATACATTCAACTGATGATCTGTCGGCTGTGACATTTCAGGGTAAAGACCCGGGAGAAATGTTCCAGTTCTATTTCCGCCAGCATTGGATGCGGCTCTTGTGGCCGTTTTTCCGCATGATTCTGCTGTCTCTTTTACTTGCGATCATTACCTATATTTCCCTGTTCCGACTCACAGTCGCCGACGCCGGACTGCGCCACAGCATGCTGTTTGCCCTCATGTTCTTCTTCACCATTCTTCAGTGGGAATTTCTGATGCGCTTCTACATGTACTTCTTAAACGTCATTATTGTGACTGATAAGAAGGTACATAAAGTGAAGAAAACACTCTTCAGTGTGGATGATCATCAGAGCCTGGACATCTGGACGTTCCAGGACATACGTAAATGGCAGCATGGCCCGCTGCAAAGCCTGTTTGGCTACGGCACGATCGTGCTGGAGTCGCAAGATACCGAATTGAGGCTACATTTTGTCCCGCGGATTTCCAAAATTCATACGGAATTGATGCATTTGCGTGAGCGATCGAGACTGCAAAAGGAAGCGGTAGTGCGACCTAGCTGAATACAAACGAAGAATGGTGGACGATCTAGGATTCAAGGCAATGTCCGTCTTTACACCAAGCACTTCGCCAGGCAAGCTTTTTGTTTAAGCAAAATAATCGAATCCTCTATTGCGCGATACAAAAGCCTCAGTAAAATACTTCTATGGTTTTTTCGAAGAAAAATGCAGGCAAATGGGTAGCGAGCAAGAGTGGAAAAGTAATAGCTAGCTCTCTAAAACTGGAAACTCTTGTTACAAAAATTGATAAACGTGAGGACAAGGCGACCATTCGATTCGATAAAGTTCCACGCGGTAATTTTGCGGGCTTCTATGCAATTTGAATATACAAAAAAAGAATGTGACTTTGGGATTATACACATTCCAACATTACCTATTTCGCTTAATGGCTTCCCAATTGGTCATGCCCTTATCGATACGGGTGCAGAAATGACATTGCTTCCAATGGAAGTAAATTCTATTTTGAACGTAGAACTTGATACAGATAATGCCATTCCTGTTGGCAGCGCAGGAGGAGGTAAATTCACTGCAATTCCTTCGAAGAAAAAAATTGAATACACTCTTGAACATAGTGGATTTAGACCAATTATATGGAAAGGGATTGTTTATTTCGCACCAAGACAAGAAGTCATTTTACTAGGACAATATCAATGTCTTGGTGAGCTTAAAATTACACTAGATGCACCAAAGCGAAAAATATATGTCGACAAGTAATCATGGTGGGCAATACAAGATTCGAACTTGTGACCTTTCGAATGTGAATCGAACGCTCTAACCAGCTGAGCTAATTGCCCGGATAACTCTAATCTCCCAAGGCCGATATCATACGCACAGAAACATCAACAAACAATATATACAGACCTACCCTTTCCCCACTACAATAAGACCCATGCTGAGGTCTGCCTATATTGTATACAGTTCATCGACTGGCCATACCGAGTTTGTGGTTGATACGCTCATCGACTGGCTGCAAAAGAACAGCCGCGATTTACGTGTGGTGAAGCAACGCGCCGAGAAAACGACGGAAGCCGATTTGCTGGCAGGCGATATCCTCATTCTTGCCTGTGGCTCCTGGAATACCGGTAACAGCGAAGGGCAACTGAGCCCGTTTATGTTCGATCTACTCATCAACAGAGTAAAAACGATTGATTTAGGCGGCAAGCCGGCAACTGCAATCGGTCTCGGCGATGAACGCTATTTCTTTACCTGTAAGGCAGTGGATCACTTGACGGATTTTCTGAAAAATCATAATGCCAATCTGTTTCTGCCACCGCTTAAAATCATTAACGATCCGTACGACCAGGAAGAAAAAGTAACCCGCTGGAGCGAGGCTCTCCTCGCACAAATCGACAAACTGCCCCTCCCAACGCATCAATAATTCTGCATACTTCATACTGAATACTCCATACTCATTTGTCCCGTGTCTCTCTGAAAATCGTCGGCTCCTCCGGACAGGGAATCAATTCGGTTGGGGAAATTGTGGCAAAAGCACTCAAGCGCAGCGGCTACTGCGTGTTTGGCTATCGCGAATATCCGTCGCTCATCAAGGGCGGGCATGCCAGCTATCAGCTCGACATCAGTAACGAGGAAATCCGCAGCTCGGAAACCAAAGTGAACATTGTCATTGCATTCAATCATCATGGATTTGAGCACAACATTCCCGAACTCAAACCGAACGGGGTCTTTATTCACTCAACACCGAATTGGAAATTTACTGACGCAGATAATGCCATTATCAAAGCGAACAATCTGCACTTCATCTATTTGCCGATTGAGGAAATTTTGACGCGGCTGAGTGCCAAAGCAATCCTCGCAAACGTGATACTCACTGCCTGCGTCTGGTCGATGCTCGGCCAGGAAATGGAGCCGCTTAAGACAATGGTTGGCGAGAAGTTTGCCAAGAAGAAAGATTTGCTGGAGCTGAACATGAAGTGCATCGAGGAAGGATTTGCCTTCCGTGAACGAGAGGCAAAAGACTGTACTTTCACGCTGCCAAAACCTGCCAAGAAGTGGCAGGATCATTTGCTGATTACAGGCTCCGAAGCCATGGGACTAGGTGCTGTGCATGCGGGCGTGCGTCTGTATGCGGGGTATCCGATGACTCCGAGCTCTCCCCTGCTCTCGTACATTGCGGCCATTCAGAACAAAACCGGCATGGTAATAAAGCAGGCGGAAGATGAAATAACAGCTGCACAAATGGTCTCGGGCGCCATGCATATGGGCACCCGCGCACTCACTGCAACATCGGGCGGCGGGTTTGACCTGATGAGCGAAACACTGTCGCTCAACGCCATCATCGAAAATCCGACTGTCTTCGTGTTGGCTCAGAGACCTGGACCCGCAACGGGTTTGCCGACCTGGACTGGCCAGGGCGATCTTCTGATGGCGATCCATACCGCACACGGCGAATTCGCCCGCTGCATCATTGGCGTGAGTGACAGTCAGGATTCTTTTGATTTGATGAATGATGCCTTCAACATTGCCGAAGAGTTTCAGATAAGCGTCATTGTCTTAACCGACAAACAGATTGCCGAAGCACTCTTTACACAAGAACCGTTTGATCAGAAGAAAGCCAAAATCAACCGCGGGCATTTGGTAACAGATGCTAAAGAGCTGGCTGCCCTCAAATCGTCTGACCGCTTCGATGTGACAGCAAAAGACGGCATTTCCCCGCGTTGGCTGCCTGGCTCCGCTGCCGCAACGTACAACGCCCAAGGCGACGAACACAGTGGTGACGGGAGTGTGGATGAAAGTGGTCCGAACGCCATTGCGCAGCTCGACAAGCGTATGAGGAAGCTGGCTGCGCTCAAGGAAGAATTGCCCGAGCCCATTCTGTACGGCGCCAAGAAACCAGATATTCTGCTGATTGGCTGGGGTTCAACCAAGGGCCCGATACTCGACGCACTGGAAGATGACGCTTTCGCCAAACTCAAAATCGGCTATCTCCACTTTACCTATCTGTGGCCACTGAAAACGGATCTTCTTGAAAAGCTGATGAAGCAGGCAAAGATGAGCGTGCTGATCGAAGGAAACTACCAGGGCCAACTCGGCATGCTGATACGTCAGGAAACAGGATTACAGGTGAATCATAAAATTTTGAAATATGACGGCCGCCCCTTCTTTATCGATGAATTGACCGAAAAACTGAAAGGAATTTTACAATGAAACCGCGGGCGCGAACGCCCGCTCTGGTGATGTCGTTATTGAATCCAAAGTCCTCATCCCACAGTCCTAACCCCAACCCTCGTCATATGCCCATCCCTCTCGATGCATCGCAGCCGGTTCAAATGAAAGAATACTACAGCGCCAACCGCTGTACGTGGTGCGATGGCTGCGGTAACTACGGCATTTGGACAAGTATCAAGAAATCGCTCACGGAAATGGGCCTGCATCCGTGGCAGGTACTGCTGTGCTACGACGTCGGTTGTCATGGCAATGGATCGGATAAACTGATGGGTTATCGCTTCCATGGCCTTCATGGACGTGTTCTCCCATTTGCCGCTGGGGCAAAGCTCGCCAATCCGCGCTTGCCCGTGATTGCTTTCGGTGGCGATGGCGCCAGTTTTTCGGAAGGAATCGGCCACTTAGTGCACGCTGTACGCAGCCATTATCCCATCGTGTTTGTTCTCCATAATAACGGCAATTACGGACTGACAACCGGTCAGGCCAGTTCGCTCACACCACAGAATCAGCCGATGAACGCCTCGCCAAACGGTATTCCGGAGCACACCATCAACTCGATGGATTTCATTTTCTCGCTCGAACCCACCTTTGTCGCCCGTGCGTTTGCCGGCGATATCAAACAACTTACGGGCATCATGAAAGCCGCCATGACACACCGCGGCTTTGCCTTTGTGGACGTGCTGCAGGAATGTCCGACGTACAATCACTTCGCCACACACGAAACACTTCTGGAGCGCTGCTACAAAGTGGAAGAGGAAGGCCACGATCCATCCGATTTTGCCAAAGCCCGAGCGCTTGCCGTCGATACAACCAAGCGTATTTCCACCGGCATTCTCTATCGCCGGGAAGACGTGCCCAATTTCTATGAACGCTTAACGCCGCGCATGGATAAAAAAACCACACCGGTGGAAGAAGTGGAGATTCACGATGTGACTGAGCTGATGCAGAATTTTGTGTAATAGTCGCTACAGATAATCAGCCAAATCCGTTTTCATCGCAACCGTCATACCAAACAGCACGTGCAAGTTGAATGCATCAACAGGATCAAAAAGAGTCGCAAACACCGTATCACTACGCACGCCGACAATTTCCTTTTGTTGATAGAGAGCAATAGTTTCGACATGCTTTCCTGCGCTAGTGATTGCAAGACTTGGCCAGAGTGTGACAAGCATCGGAGCCATGATGCCATCGATATGTACATCTTTTTGAATGGGCTTTAATCGAGCAGATAGCCCTTCAGTTACAACCATATCGACAATTCCCAGCGACTTATACTCGCTTGCAGTAATTAGTTTCTTTGCAAGTACTGCCGCACCCGAGCCAAGACCAAATAATACTAACGGATGCTTCTTGTGCTTCGCCCGTCTGGCAATTTCATCAGCAAAGCCCAAAGCATGCAAACGATACAGTAGTGTCGAAAGATTTCCGTGCGGTATAACAAGACCCTGTACATTGGCCAAATCTCCCCGATGCTTGATTTTGATACAGAAAAACCCTTGGCGACTTAGCATCTTAATGTGTTTTGCATACCCTTTCTGAATTGCCAGTACACCAATAATCATATTCAAAGTATAAAATTAAGACAGTGTTTTCACAATCTCAATAAACAATTCATGAATAGCCGTCTGCGACCGCACTTCCGGATGAAAGGTTCCCGCCATCACATTGCCCTTTCGTACCAGTACCGGCGACTTTTCGTACATCGCCAGAATCTCGATTCCCTTGCCCACCCGCACAATTTTCGGCGCGCGAATGAATGAGACAGTCATGGGAAGCTTGATTCCTTGAATGAGTAATTTTGTTTCGAAGCTATAGATTTGGGCGCCATAGGCATTGCGTTCGATGGTGATATCCAAAAGTCCCAATGTATCTGGCGCATTTTTGCCTGTCGCCTCTTTGGCTAGCAGTATGGCACCCGCACATGTTCCGTAGACAATGAGCGGATGATTTTTGGCGCGCACACGGCGTTGTATTTCTTTACCGACACCGGTCGATTCCAAAAACTTCGCCATCACCGTACTTTCGCCACCGGGAATTATAAGGCCTTGAACGAGCTTGAGATCTTGGGTGTTACGCACTTCCATACAATCGATTTTCAGGCGCGTTAAGATCTCGATATGTTCTGCAAAGTCACCCTGGAATGCGAGTACTCCTATGATCATGTACGAAGTATACTGAATTCAGTATGGAGAATACAGAATTCAATCTTATAAATACTAAGAAACAAGATACAAATGACAAAAAAATCGAAGAACCAAATACTAAATCCGAAACAAGGAACGAAAAACTAAAAACCAGTAACCAAAAACATACTGACGTATCATTTTAATTACCAAACCCCATCCCTAGCCCAAACCCTCGACGCTACCAGCCTCTCTCCTGCATTTTGGTTGGCAGCATGCCGATTTCGAGCCCTGCCATGGCGTCTCCAAGACCGGTGGAGATTTTGGCAACGTACGCCGGATCTTTGTAGTGCACAGTTGCTTCCACAATCGCCTTGGCCATTTTTTTGGGATCTTTGGCTTTGAAAATTCCTGAACCGACGAACACTCCTTCGCTTCCCATCGACATCATGAGGGCAGCATCGGCAGGAGTAGCTATGCCACCGGCCACGAACGTGACAACGGGCAGGCGCTGTGCCTCGCGGACTTGTTTTACCAACGCCAATGGTACACGCTGCGCTTTTGCGTATTCACCAAGTTTTGCCGGTGACATTTTAAGGAGTGCGATCATCTCGCTGTTGATCATTTTGAGGTGACGCACCGCTTCGATCACGTTGCCGGTTCCCGCCTCCCCTTTCGTACGGATCATCACTGCCCCTTCGTTTATGCGACGAAGCGCCTCGCCTAAATTGGTTGCTCCGCACACAAACGGCACCTTGAATTCGCGCTTATCGACGTGGTCGAATGGATCGGCTGGCGTGAGTACTTCGCTCTCATCGATGAAGTCGACTTTCAGTGCTTCCAGAATACGCGCTTCCATGGTGTGACCGATGCGCACTTTGGCCATGACTGGAATAGAAACAGCTTTCTGAATGCCGACAATCAAAGCCGGATCGCTCATACGAGCCACTCCGCCCTGGGCACGAATGTCCGATGGCACACGCTCGAGCGCCATTACAGCGCACGCACCTGCATCTTCTGCAATCTTGGCCTGCTCGGCGTTGACCACATCCATAATGACACCGCCTTTGAGCATTTTCGCCAGATCCAGACCGGTAGAGTGATGAGCTTTCATGAGGAAAGAGTTACATGATTAAAGATGCACGGACGGCGGCCATAGTAGGACAATCCGCTACAAAGGTGCAAACGAACAACGCCACAATTTACTTGGCAAATTCCGGATCGATACTCAACCTGCTCTCTTCTGGCAATACCTGGTTCTGATACTTGCTAAACGGCTTGAGGTTATACGGCATTTCGGCCGGAGACGACATGGTCTCGAAAGCAATCTGACAGACACGCATGCCAGGATACAGCGCAATCGGCAGACGGTTGAGGTTACTGATTTCAAGGGTAATGGTGCCACTAAAGCCCGGATCGACGAATCCGGCAGTAGAGTGAATGATGATGCCCAGGCGCCCGAGTGAGCTGCGGCCTTCCACGCGAACAACCAGGTCATCTGGAATGCTCACTGTTTCCTGCGTGACACCAAGTACGAACTCTCCTGGCTGGATGATAAATGGATCGCCATCGGCGACATCGATCACACGCATGTTGTTGGCAAACGACTGAGGGTTCTTCGGGTCGAGCAATGCGCACTTGCTGTGCTCGTAGACCTTGAAAATATTACCCAATCGCAAGTCCATGCTGCTGGCATGAATATGCTGAAAGAGCTCTTCGTGACTCGAAGAAATTTTCACGCGGCCGGATTTGATGACAGCCTTAATGTCGCGATCGGAGAGGATCATAGGAAGAGGAGTGTAACACAAACTATAGTCACCTCAGAACCCCAAAATTGCAACCCTTTTCTTCGCGCCCATTTTCAATCCGTTGTATACTTGCTTTCCTTTCTATGGCCACTGAAACACTTGACCGGGCACAGCAATCAATAAATTCAGCTGATACAAAAAATCCAGCAGAAGAAGCTCGCATGAGACAAAGATATCAAGCAATTCTTGCCTTTAAAGGACGATATCGCAGCATCATGGATGCAACTGGATTCGGCGATAAATCTTCCACAAAGGAAACTCTTAGTTGGCTCACCAACCTTGAGCTAACTGACGATAAAGAAAATCAAAAAAGTATTTACTGGCGCGAAGATTTTATTAATAAAAGCGGTTTAAAAGTTGTGGAAAAAGGTGAGATATTGCATGGAAAATTCATCGCCGAAATGCGTAGAGCCGCTCCCTATATGTCTGAAGCCTCCAAAAAAAGATGGATGGATCGATTCTATGACACATCAGCAAAAAGCAGTTCTGAATCTTCCTTTGAAACAAAACTGAGATGGATTACAGGAGAGATGAGTAGCTTTGTCGATCGATGGATTAAGGTAGCGAAAGAACGTGAAGAACTAACAAAAGATCCTCGTTTTAAAAATATTCTAAAAATGGATCCTGAATTGCAAAAAATGCAGAATAAAGAAGAGTTTTTGAACATGCATTACGATAAAAGAAAAAATTTAGTTGCGCGCGCAAAGGCTGCATTAAATTCAAAAGAAACCGGTAATGAGGATTTGCACAAGCGCGCAAAACAGATTCTTGCTGGGCCGGTAAAAGATGGAGCTATTAGCGCAGACCGTGTTGGCTCACTCTTAAAACGTATTTTTGATGGAGTAAAATCTCGCAAAGAAATAGAAGAATATTTAAATAACGGTATTCACAACGACATTCGTCAACGCTACCAAGTCCTTAGTAAATACGATGCCATTGTCAGCAAGATCCAAAAGCGCGGCAAAGTGCGCGTGCGTGGCATGAACCTTATTCCGCGCGCCGCATTTACCAAAATGACGTACAAAGAGCGCTTGGCCTACGTAAAGGAAATGGATTTACGATTGGTGGGAGCAAACGACATCCGCAAGGAGAATCCCCTGTTCCTCACGATCCGTCATTTGCTGGACATGAAAGACTGGAAAGGCGCATCCGAAAAAATAAAGCAGGCCGAAGTAACCCGGGAAACCATGAGTGACAGCGAGAAATCCAATTTTGATTCAATGAAAAATTACTTAAAACGCATGCGCAAAGACAAGAAGGGCGCACCGGGTTCAAAGGAAAAGAAAAGTCCTATGGAAGAAGCGATGGTTGCCTACCAGACCATGAACAATACTGTGAAAAATATGGATACCAGCATGCGCCCCATGGTTGAGCGCCTGCTGCGTTCGTCTCATGCCAATCGCAATATTCATCAGCTACGCTGGGGAATCTACAATCGCACCTGGTGCGAGAACCGTGGCTATCTGGATAATGAAAAATTACGCAAAGGTGCCAGCAAAGAAAATAGAATTCGAACCAAGTGGCGTGGCGATCGAGGCCTGGACATCGGTCGCGAAGACAATCTGGATGGAACAACCGCGCACGCCAACTATGTTCGCAAGAAAGAGCATGCAAGGAACAAGCCAACAAACCTGCATCTGGATGTGAAAGACGCATCAGCAACGCAGAAGCTTGCCGAGTTTATGGAAAACGAACAACCGCCGAAACGTTTGTACTGGCTTAACATCTGTGCCAATGACGACGGCAAGCCAAAAACATCCGAATGGAATAAGAAATTCATTAGTGAACTGACTGCTTTGCGTGCAGCTGCCAAGACAATGGAAAAGGCTGGTCTTATGTACGGCGGACTTGGTTTGCCGCCTGTTCCGTTTATCAAAACAACCTCCGGACCACCGGTCATACAGAACTAATTTGACACATACGCTATAATCATGTCGATTTACTCATTTTTCCTATGACTCTTCGTCTTCTGCTTACCTTCATTCTTGCCGCCAGTCTCAGCGGCTGCACGTCGTCTACGTCTATTGCACAGGAAAACCGCAATCCGCTCGTTGCCTCCCGCTACGGCGATATGCAAGCTGACACGCTGGCGAACTTGTTCATCAGTAAAGATCCGGTTACGCAGCAGCCCGGCATGAAAGATCTGATTGAAAAAAAGATCGATGAGGCCAAGACCATCAGTACGAATGCGCGTCAGTTACAGCAAAACGGACTGATGGGATTATTCATCGGTATAAAAGAAGGCGTGCAGGGATACGCTTTGCTTCTTGAGAAGACACTCTATTTTTCGTCTGATTTCGAAACAAAGCCAGGACTGAACCTCCACGTATACCTCACAAACGCCGTCGATCCGCGCGATGTCACCTTCCCGGACAAAACAGCAATCGATTTGGGAGAAATTCAGTCGGCCTATGGAGCCCAGCAATACACACTTCCAGGCAATACAAAACCAGAGAGTTACCGCACTGTTGTACTATGGGACACTGTTCTTAAACGCAGCTATTCGTTCTCTCAGCTCAGCAAACAGGCGGGGCTGGAACAGGCGCAGTAAAGCGTAGCCATGATCAGGCTGCCGCTTATTGCATAAGCATGAACGGCTAACGACAAGAACCAAGCGGGAAGATGAATGCCTTCCCGCCTGTCCAATTGCGTATGCTTGAAACGAACAATAGTCCGCCGATAACCGATTTTCTTAGAGCCGTGTCGTAGCCCGCTGTTTCAGTGCCTCTTCAATCGCCGCGCTGATCGCAGTGAGATCGTTGGCCGGAATCTTGGTCTCATTCACAAAATAGGTGGGAGTGGAATCGACACCCGCCTTTTCGCCCGCGGTATAGTCCGCATTCACAGTCGTTTTTTTAATACCAGAACGCACGCAACGATCGAACAATGCCGTATCAAGCTGCAATTCGCCTGCCCATGTCCGCAACTGTGTCGAGCTCAGCTTCTCCTGATTTTTGTAATTCAGATCCATAAATTCCCAGAACTTGCCCTGATCGGCGGCACATTCACTGGCTTGAGCGGCTTCCATGGCGTATTCGTGCAGTGTCTGCAGCGGGAAATGTTTGAATTCAAAACGAATCTGTTTGCCGTACTTTTCCAAAAGCGGCTGTGTGATGATGGTGTAGGCGGATTTACAAGCAGGACACTGGAAATCGCCGTATTCTGTCACTGTCACGAGACCATCGGGATTACCGGTTGGCGTGCGAGACGACTGGGCTGAAAGACCGGTTGTATCGACAGGGCTGCAGGCTGCGAAAACTGTCGCTGTCGCAATAAGAAGGAGAGAGAGTGTTGAAGGTTTCATGAAGTGATAAAGAGGAAATAACAGGGGAAGTATAACACAGGAATATTAAAGATATTTAATGAATGTCCTAACCACCTGAAATGTGATGTACTTTCTCCTCACTCATCCGTCGTGATTCATGATGAAAAGATGCTATACTACTGACCCCTATGACACTGTATCTCAAGTATCGGCCGCAGTCCTTAGACAGCGTTGTCGGCCAGGACCCGATTGTCACCACTCTCAGACAGGCAATCGAACGAGACCAGTTGGCTCATGCCTATTTGTTTTGCGGCACACGCGGAACCGGTAAAACATCCGTCGCCCGCATTCTGGCAAAGACCTTGCTTCTCAAGGGAACCGAAGATGCTGTGCTTCGAACACAAATCGAACAAGGCGTGGAAAACGGCTCACTCGTGGATTTTGTGGAAATCGATGCCGCCAGTAATCGCCGCATCGATGACATTCGTGAACTGATCGATAAAATCCAGTTCTCTCCGCTGATTGCCAAAACGAAAGTCTACATTATCGACGAAGTGCACATGCTCACGAAAGAGGCGTTCAACGCGCTGCTGAAAACGCTGGAGGAGCCGCCGAGTTACGCATTTTTCATTCTGGCTACAACCGAGCTGCACAAAGTGCCTGACACCATTCAATCGCGCTGTCAGCGCTTTCTTTTTAAGCGGGTGAAACCGGAAGATTTAATCTCACGGTTACGGTATATCGCGACCGAAGAAAAGATAGAGGTAACAGATGAAGCGCTCGGCACCATCGCTTTTCATGCTTCCGGTAGTTTCCGCGACGCTATTTCACTCCTCGACCAACTTCGTTCGCTGCCAAAAATCGACGTCGCCGATGTGGAGCAGCGTATTGGTAAAACCGGTACGACGATTGTCACAACATTGCTGGAAGCAATCGATTCTGGCAATGCCGATAGCATCAGTTCGCTTGTCCGCGAGGCAGAAGACACAAACGTGCCGCTCGATACTCTGACTGTCGAACTCCTCGGCCGGCTGCGCATTCGCATGCACGCCGACATCGCCCGCAATGCCAATCCCCTGTCACACATTCGGACAATCGATGTTCTCCTTAAAGCTGTGCAGGATTTACGTTTTGCGCCTGTGCCAGGCTTGGTACTGGAAGCTGCATTGCTTTCGCTTTGCTCAGACGCTCCGATCAATCAGGTTCCTGTTCAACCGATTCAATCAAAGCAACCCACACCCGTTGCCACAAAGCCTGTCACTCCAAAAACTGAACCCGTTGCTGCAAAACCAATGCCCATCAAAGAAGTAATTACTGAGTCAGTAGTAGCAGAAATCACCAAGACTACACCTGCCGAGGGATCAATTTCCCTCACCGACATTCGGAAGAACTGGATCAAGATTGTCGATAAAGTGACACCGCCGCATGTCCGCATGTCACTGAAGAATGCGATTGTGTCCGGTATTGATGGCAATACTCTCACGCTCAGCTTCGGGTCGGCTTTTCACAGAGATAAAGTGGCAGATACCTCTGCCAGTCGAGCAGTCGAAGAAGTCATCAAAGAAATAACCGGCGCTCCACTCGAAATTGTCTGCATTGTGGAAAAGGCGCCCGTCGCACCCGCACCTACGCCAGCCAGTAATGTGGATCTGGCAGAAGCCGCGGAGGATGTTTTCGGATCATTCTAATGGAAGCAAAAATCGAACTCCGCCGGGCCATAAAAGAACGCCTCTCACACGTTTCTGCTAAGCAACGCGAAACCGAAAGCCGCATTATGTGCCGCACATTGGAGAAGTTGCTCACACGCGAACATATGACGATTACCGGCTACGTGCCATTTGCCGATGAACCAGACATTGTGCCGTTTCTGCATTCAGCACTCGAAAAGGGTCACACCGTCTTGCTGCCTGCAATCGAGAATAATGCACTCGTCTTTCGCGCTGTGAAATCGATCGAGGAAGCCACGAAAAATCCGATCACGAATCTGATGGAACCACCAACATCGACGCCTGTGTACGATCGCGTAAAGATTGATCTGGTGATCACGCCCGGCCGCGCCTTTACGCGCGAAGGCCTGCGCATGGGCCGTGGGAATGGCGGCTACGATCACTGGATCCATGGGCAGCGGACAATCAACCCGGCTACTCGTTACATCGGCATCTGTTTTGAATGTCAGCTTGTTTCGGATTTGCCAGTAGAACCGCACGATGAAAAGGTGGATGGCGTGGTGACGGATCGCGGATTGATCAATGTTCGATAAATAAAACCTACAGTCTCCAGAGCGGCCATTCTGGCCGCGGCGATATTTGATTGCACACGGTGTCCTGATCAAAGCGACAATGCATCATTTACGATGCCATAGATGATGCCACACATCCTGACGACCTCGCTTGCGCACATGATTCTTTGAACCAATAAAGTGAGCATAATTTCAATTTTGCTCAATCGTCAATTGCGCTACTCTGTAGACACTTCTTTCCCCACCATTGCATGCCTTCCTTCCCTGCCCTTGAATCTCAGGACCCGGATGTTTTTAAAGCTGTTATGGGCGAAATGAAGCGTCAGACAGAAGGTGTGGAGCTCATTGCATCCGAAAACTATGTCTCCCCTGCGGTGTTGGAAACAATGGGCACGGTGTTCAACAATAAATATAGCGAAGGCTACCCAAACCGCCGCTACTACGGCGGCCAGGAATTTACGGATAACGTGGAGACACTGGCGATCAACCGCGCCAAGCAGCTGTTCAATGCAGGTCATGCCAACGTTCAACCGCATGCCGGTGCACCGGCCAACGTGGCTCTGTATTTTGCCCTGCTCGAGCCAGGCGACACGATTATGGGAATGGATTTAAGCCATGGCGGACACCTGACACACGGCCATCCTGTGACGTACATCACCAAGATTTTCAAATTCGTCCGCTACAAGATGAAAGACGTGGAGACCGGTGTCATCGACTACGATGAAATGCTGGAAGTCGCCAAGAAGGAGAAGCCTAAGATTATTCTGGCCGGTTTCTCGGCCTATCCGCGCGAGTTGGACTACGCCAAAATGAAAGCGATTGCCAAGGAAGTCGGCGCCTACACGGTTGCAGACATGGCGCACATTGCGGGTCTTATTGCCGGCAAGGCTCTGCGCAATCCGTTCGATGACGGATTTGATGTGATTACGACCACCACTCACAAAACACTTCGCGGGCCGCGCGGCGGCATGATCATGTGTCGCGAAGAGGAGCTGGGCAAGAAGATTGATAAGTCGGTATTCCCCGGCTTTCAGGGCGGACCGATCATGCAGATGGTTGCCGCTAAAGCTGTTGCCTTTGGCGAAGCGCTCAAGCCCGAATTCCAGACGTATGCCAAGCAAGTGATTGTCAACAGCAAGTTTCTGGCCAAGCACTTCATGGACCACGGCGCCAAGCTGATTACTAACGGTACGGATAACCACATGATGCTCATCGACTGTGTGAAATCGTGGAACCTGGGTGGTGGTGAGGTCGAGCATCTGTTCGATTCAATTGGCATAACGCTCAACAAAAACATGATCGCCAATGACACACGCAAGCCGATGGATCCATCCGGCATCCGTCTTGGCACTCCCGCTATCACGACCCGTGGTATGAAGGAACCGGAAATGGAAATCCTCGGCAATTTCATGCTTCAGGCCATTGAAAAGCGCGCTGACGCTGCGGCTATCGCCAAACTTCATCAGGATGTCATGGAATTCTGCCGCAAATTCCCGGTTCCGGGCATTACAAACTAACCTGTATGAAACGCGCGCACCAAAGCCTTCGTCACGCACTGCACGGTTTGCAGCATGCGCTCGCAACAGAGCGGAACCTGCGCCTGTTTCTCGGCACGTATCTGGTAATCCTCATTCTGGGTGATATCGAAGGAATTTCGCTTCTACAATGGCTGCTGCTGATTGTCTGCGGCGGACTCTTTACGGCAGTGGAGCTGATTAATACGGCTCTTGAGCGCCTGGTTGATACCTGCGATGAGCTCTGGCGCAAAATTGATACCAATGCCAACGGTCATCACAGAGGGCTGAAGCTGACAAAGGACGTCGCCTCGGCGGCGTCGCTCGTCTGCCTGTGCGTGAACGTGCTTGTCATTCTGTCGATCTTCCTGCCACTCGCCGTTCGTCATCTGCGTTAACGCATCCGAGAGCGTCGATGAGCCGTTTCTTTGCTTTATGAAACAAAAAACACTGCCACGGTGGCAGTGTTTTTTTTATTGAAGCTCGATGAGTGTCTACTGAATCGTCAGCTGCGTAATGGTCGGATCGACCAGCGTGGCTCCGTTGAGAGGTGCGGACAGCATGACGTTTACCGTGCGGGAGCCAAGCGTACTGCTGTTATGAATAGGAATGAAAAACGGTTTGGTGATCTCGCCGGGAGCAAAGTTCAGCACTCCGGATATCGTATCGTAGTCGGATCCAGGCAAAGCGCTGCCGCCGTTCGTGCCGACTGTTACCGACGAGGCCGCAATGCCGTTGATGCGCGTCACGTACACTATTCCGTTGTTTTGCGCTGTACGATTGACAGTAAACGCGTTGCTTGAAAACCTGAATGAGCCGGATCCAAACGTATTCGTCTCGTCATCAATAACGTTTACCTCTGCCGTCTTCACCGATCCCAATGCGGCCCCACCCGACGGATTGGAGAGGGTAATGGTAAATTTGCGGTTTCCGTCTATTGAGGAATTATTCATGACCGACAGCTGGAATGTTTTGCTCGTCTCGCCGGCTGCAAAGCTCAACGAACCGTTGACCGAACCATAATCCGCGCCGGCTTTTGCCGTTCCGTCCGTGCTGGCATAACTGACAGTCGCAATCCCGTTGGACCCTTCCATGCGCGTTACTGTCACCGTAAGAGTCGGGATGTTTTCTACTGCACCATACTGGCTGGCACTAAAGTTAAACACACCCACTGTATTGAGAGGGATGACCGGTCCGGCGGCAGCAGATGAAGAGCTGGCTGAGCTGTTATACAAAATAGTCACCGTTGCCTTGGAAGGCTCGAGGAGCGTGGCGCCGCCAGTAACATTGCTGAGCGAAAGATTGATGATAGGGTTGCCGGCCGCAGTGGTGTTGTTGAAAACTGGAATATGAATCACTTTACTGGTTTCTTTGCCGGTAAATGTCAGTACGTCGCTGCTTGGCGTAAAATCCTTGCCTGCAATGGCAGTACCGCCGCTCATGGAATAGCGGACGGTGGAAGTCCCCTGATTCGCGCCTATGCGTACGACAGTCACACTCATGGTGCCACCGTTTTTATCAATAGTGTAATACGGCGTCGTGAAACGGATCCCGCCTGCGGACGTAACCGGAATCGAGCCAACACTGCTCGACGAAGACGAAGAGACAGAAGACGATTTGCTGGAACTGGAAGACGAAGAAGAGCTGGAGCGGGAGCTCGATGAGCGCACCGACGGCACACTGGAGGAAGACGACAAGAGTGGCGGCGGGATATCCGGAACCTGACTGATGCCGCGCATGTCATCACGCAAACGTTTCAGTAAAACTGCTATCTCGCCACGTGTAGCCGGCTTGTTCGGTGAAAAGTGCGTCGCATCCGTACCGCGGATAATACCGACATCCGACAGCTCCCCCACCGCATCATCGTAGAAAGCCCCGTATGGAACGTCGACGAATTTTGCCGAGCCTTTAATCGCTGCATTCACGCCACCAGTTACAACCGTTCCGATAAGAATGCCGAGAATAAAGACAACGACCAATGATCTGGAGATATGTGCGCGCAAAGACTTCATAGAAAAATGGGAAAGTGAGTACGCATTATGGGAAAAAGAGAGGAAATATTCAATGCCTATTCCAAAAAACAGGTAGACTGAATACTGCAATGACGACTGCACAGCCAACTCCTCCACCGCACAATTCTCCCAAACATTCCTGTGACGTTTGCCATATTTGTGGCGGCACGCTCGTAGAAAAACGACTCAAATACTTCTGCGCAGCTTGCGGAACCCTCTGCCAAACCTGCTGCGATACGGAAGTAGGATAAATCAATATCTACTTACAATTATGAATGAATCATTTATGACGAATCCTTCCCTGCCCACCGTAGTCAGCCGCAGCTGACGAAGCAGGGTGAGTCTTTTGAATCTTCTGAGTCTTTTGAGTCCTTTTTTAGATAGTCACATAATTTGTACACTGAATAGTCTGTGCGCTTATAGAAGCCATTTTGAAAGTATATTTTACTGTACAAATAATATGATCACTACATTTGCACACTCCGCTCCAGCCCTGTTACTTGCTCTGAGTGGGTTCCGTGATTATGATGCAGTGATTTGTTTCGACAAGTCGTGCACACAGACCTCACAAACAAACATTTGCTCCATTTACACCACCACGAAGTAAAGAGAAGGGTACTCACACGTAAAACGGCACACAGGCTTCGGCTCGTCTGCTCGACTATCTACTGCGCTCGTTCCTCCCGGGCACTCATCCTACAAATATATTTGTACAATACTGGGCATAGTAACGTTCGTAGTAACTGTGGTTACCCTTCTCTCTGCTCTGCGATATCGCTGGCTTCATCCGAGGTTGATGAGGCGAGTGTATCCCAACCCAACTCCCCATGGTTCTACTGGCTGCAAAGCCTTTCAGCAACCTGGCACGGGGACCTCGCCCGGACACGAGGAGAAACAAGCGCCCAAAGCAAGGCAGAGAATCGGACCCCTCATCCAAATACAAACATCCGCTCAGTACCACGCCTCACGGCACCGTACCGATAGCGGAAACACAAACAAAGACCTGCAAGGGTCTTTTTTGTTGTGTGTCCCCTTCGGCTACGCTCAGGATGACACACGACTACGCTTAGGATGATACGCAAAGACATGCCAAGCGAGTGTCATGGTGAGCGCAGTCGAACCATGACTACCGGGACGCGACGTCCCGGTCCCTAGTGGAATCCTTTGGGTCTGCGGAATATTTTGATTGCAAATCAATTAATTATTGATCACTGAGATTTTTTGCTATTTGTATCTTGTATCTTGGAATTTGTTTCGGGTTTCGCAATCTGGCTCTTCGCACTTTCCCCAGTCTTCCCCTCTTTCTTGTCCTTCATATCCATCATCGCCTTGCTCGGCGGCGGAATGCCACCGGTTTTCTCCAGCTTCTCGCTCAGTTCTTTCATTTTGGCTTTCTCATCAGCACTGATTGCTTCGCCCAAGAATTCCTTCTTACGGATCATATTAAAATCGTTAATCCACATTTCGCGGTCGCGCCAAGCACGGTAATCGGCCAGTTTCATGCCCTTCTTGCGCGCTTTTTCCATCTCCTCTTTTTCCTTCTCTTTCTGCTTTTCGACTTTCACTACTGCCACTCTCCCCTCTTTGGCACTGGCCATCCACTTGCTGATTTTATCTTCGACTTCCGCACGCCCTTCGGTATAGCGTTCGCGCGATAGTGCACGGATTTTTTCGACGCGACCGGCATCCTGCTCAAACTTTGGCGGAGCAAGTGTAGAAACGGAGAACGGCTTGCTGGCCATGCCGTTGATCATCAGGCGCATGTAGGCGTGATACTTGGGCAGACTGAGAATGTCTTTGGGCTGTACCATCTCTTCCAGCTGCATAGCCAGAACTTCAGCATCATCGGAACCAACCTGGAAGCTGACCATGGACCCGACGTTTCCGAAAATCGCATCCTGCAGCACCGTGCTTTTATCTCCAATCAGCAGCTGACCAATGTACTGATTGGCGAGAGTTAAGCTCAAGCGATACTTACGCGCTTCGGACAGAATAGTCGCGAAGGATTCGGTAGCGAAGTTCTGAAACTCATCCACGTACAGGAAGAAATCTTTGCGCTCTTTCTCGGGAATATCGGCTCTGCTCATGGCATCCAGCTGGAATTTGGTCACAAGCATGGAACCCAGGAACGCCGAGTTGTCTTCTCCCAGGTTTCCTTTGCTCAAGTTGACCAGAATAATTTTGCCGGTATCCATCGCCTCGCGAACATTGAGCTTATTGGTTGTTTGCCCGACGATATTGCGGATGAGCGGTACCGAGAGCAGCTGGCCGATTTTGTTTTGGATAGCGGCGATTGCCTCTGTTCTGTACTTTTCTGACCACGCTGCATATTCATCTTCCCAGAAGCTTTTCACCACGTGGTTCGTTGTGTGATCAACCACTTTCTTGCGGTATGCATCGTCTGTGAACATGCGCAGAATGCCGAGCATGGAGTTTCCCTGCGTTTCAATGAGCGCCAGCAGCGCATTGCGCAGAATGTTTTCCATGCGTCCACTCCAGACATCGGGCCACAGCTTGGTAAACACGGCCATCATGCCGGATGCAATAAGTTCGACCTGATCCGGGTTCGTGCAATGGAGCATGTTAAACGACAGCGGATACATTTTATCGGCCGGATCAAACAGAATGACATCGTTACTGCGACTAGCCGGAATGTAGCGAAGACACGCCTCAACCAAGTCTCCGTGCGGATCAATGACAGCTACTCCTTTGCCGCTCTGGATGTCTGAAAAGATCATGTTCTCCAAAATGGTCGACTTGCCCATACCGGTCTTTCCGATGATGTACATGTGGCGCCGACGATCATCGGGGCGAATGCCAAAGCGATGGCGACCACCACGGAAGACGGCTTCTCCCAGAACGGTCAATTCCTTTTCGTTTTCGATGAGCGGCAATTCGACTGGTGGTTCGAGCTTCTTGCTCGTCACCCAATCGATGTTCGGTGTTTTAACAAGCGCATTCGGGAAATGCCAGAGTGTTGCCAATTCTTCAACAGACAAGACGTACGGACGCAACTTGATGCCCATAGGAATTTGCGCGGCTGTTTCAATTTTTGCCATCTTAAAACCGTTACTTTGAGGGAGCGAGAACTGGCGGAAGCTACTGACCATTTCCTGCAACTTATGGGTGGCAGCCTCAACGGATCCTGCCTTGGCAATCACACTGAGGCGCACGTTGGCGCCAAAGAGCAGTCGGTTAATCTTGTCAGCAATACCCGCGACACTGTCTTCGCGCTCATGCGATCTTTTCCCGACCATCGAAAATTCACTGTCAACGTGTGAATCTTCGGCATCATTTTTTGCACTCATCGATTCGCTGAGCAGGTCGCCAGCCGACGGGACAAACGAGAACCATGCTCGGAAACCGCCCATCAGAATATTCAGCGGCAAATACGCCCACCAGCGCCAGCCGCGTGCAAGGTGCACGGAGGTAAAGACTTTGGCATACCACGTCGATTTTTTGGCAAGACCACGCGTAAGAAGTGGTAAAAACTTGCGTACGCGTTTGCGGTATTTTCCTTCTATCGGCTCGAAAGACACCTGAATATGGCCGCGCATACCGATTTCCGGATAGCGGACCAGTGTGGAAGTAATACCTGCCATCGTATCGATGTTCTGGCGCGCCAACATGTCATCAAACTGCGGATGACGCTTGATGGGATAGACTTCCGGGTCTGTCAGGCGCAGATCGGTATAGACAACGACCTCCCCTTCTCCGGCGGTAAAAATATCATTGCCAACCGGCTCAATATCGATATCCGGATACTGGGCATAGAGCTGGCTTTCAATGAGACCGGAAACGGCCTTGTTGCTGCGGACATAGAAACTGATTTTACTGTTGTAGTAGCCCAGCTCGAAATTGATCTCCGCCTGATCGCCTGTGAGGTAATGCAGCGCCGAAATTGCCGATTCCATCATAATAGGCCCGCGACTGACCTTGGATTTATCATCGGGGTCAGGAAGCGAGGGGCGGATGCGCAGAAGCAGGCTTTTCGAAGCGTCGATCATAGAATGGTAGATACTGTAGCAGAGAGGAAACAGACGAACCAGAAGATGCAGAAGAACCAGAGGATCGAAGCTAATAATCAATCAATACGATATGTCATCATCCCGCCGTAAAGACGCGCCGAACTCGATCATATAATGGATCAATCTAGATCATATCTTTATCAAGAAACAGTCCGGCGCGTCTCGACTGAAGCTCAATCCACTCCAAAGCGTCTCGGATGCATCTCGTACTCACCGGCGCGTCTCGACTAAGCAATAACAGATCTTGATCTCAGCTCTCCTCAGCCATGCCGCACCATATCCGCCACCATATCCAAAGCGACCGTATTGTAGCCATAATCCATGCGTACCGGACCGAGAATACCGATAACGCCGCGCTGATCGCGCACACGGTACTCGGTAACCATCAGACTGCAGCTGGTAAACTCGCTACAGAGATCTTTCTGACCGATGTAATAGCGAATCTTGCCATCGATTTCGACTCTGGACAGCAACGCACTCAGTTTCTCTTCCAATACCTCCACAACACCACTGACAAAACGCGGATCGGCCAGAAATTCCGGCTGACGCATGGCATGAGCAAGCCCTAAATAGTAGATTTCGGAACGGTGTGGAACTGTTGCAAAACTGACGTTCTGGATCATGTGAGACAGAAGCGCCACTGCTTCGTAGACACGCTCGCGGTCTTTCTCCTGAAAATACTGTTCTTTGAGCGTATCGAATTTGGTGCGGACCGCCTTCTGGTAATCCGTCGGCTGCATGAATTCCTGCACGTACGTGCGGTAGCCTTTGACTGTCGGAATACGCCCGGCCGAAATATGCGGCTGCTCTAGATAGCCTTCTTCCTCCAGAAACATCATCTCATTGCGAATGGTGGCCGAAGAAACCGAGAATTCGGCGGATTCGAGCAGTTTTTTTGATCCAACAGGAAGAGCTGTCTGGATAAACTGATCGATAATAGCCTGCAGAAGCTTCGCTTGGCGGGAGTTCATGGGAGAATTATAGCAATAAAGGACAAGAATGTCCTTAGTACTATGAATTTTACTCCTCCAGAGCGATTGCTCCCCGCCCGGATGAACGCAGCCGTTCGGACGGTGCACTCGCAATCTCGTTATAATCATCTGCCATAATCCTTATCCGCCGCGGCCGGGAACGGCCGCTCTGGAGATGTTAGATAATTACGTGAATAAAACAAAAAACCACCCTTCCGAGTGGCTTTTGAATTGCTGATTAATATTTACGCCTTCTTTTTCTTTGCCTTCACGATCTCCTCTTTCTCCTGCTTTTCCTTGGACAGAGCCTGCACCTTGCGGAAGCGATCGACGCGAGTCGAAGCCATAATACCGCGTGTTTCACCGGTGTAAACCGGGTGACAGTTGCTGCAGATTTCCACCTGCTGCGACTTAACAGTGGATGGAATAGCGTACACAGAGCTGCAGGATGTGCAGGTTGTGGTAGCGTCGGCGTGCATTGTTGGGTGGATACCTTTCTTCATAGCTGGGAGATTGTACGGATACAGGAAGTAATTGGCAAGTGGATCGGATTCGTCATTTTGACACAGAAAAGTATGCAAGTATTCTGAATGCAGAATTCAGAATACTTGCATACTGCTTATTTCTCTTCTTTAAACAACTCCGGCTCGCCTGCCGCTTCTTCGCCTGCGACAGCCTCTCCTGTATCGTGCATGACAACGCTCATGGAAGCCACTTTATCGCCGTCATCAAGGCGCATGATAATGACGCCCTGCGTTGCCCGACCGCGTGAAGGGATATCCGAAAGACGCATGCGGATAGCCTGGCCCTGCTTGCTGATACAGATGAGATCGGCGTCTTCATTGGGCTGACGGACATACCCGCCGACAATATCGCCGGTTTTTGCCGTGAGCTGGGCGGCTTTTACGCCGCTGCCACCACGACCCTGCAAGCGATAGAGGGAAACGAGGCTGGACTTGCCAAGACCGTTTTCCATAACCACCAGCAACTCGCTTGTATCAGGTGTCGAAATAGCAGCCGCCTCGACCACACGATCGTCGGATCCGAGACGAATGCCACGCACGCCGGCAGCGGCACGGCCCATGGAGCGCACTTCGTTTTCATGGAAACGGATAGCCTTGCCCTTCTTACTGAGAATGAAGATTTCGTCGTTTCCGGTCGTCGCAACCACCCACTTGAGCTCATCGCCATCCGGAATTTTCTGGGCAATGAGACCGCTGCGACGGATATTCTGGAAGTCTGTGAGATCGCAGCGCTTCACCGTTCCTTGAAGTGTTGTCATGAACAGATGCTTCTTGCCTTCCAGCTTGGCCTTCAGGACTGCCGCCACCTTCTCGCCTGGTTGCAACTGCAGCAGGTTCACAATCGCCTGGCCTTTGGCGATACGACTGGCCTGCGGCAACTCGTAGACCGGCAGCTGGAACACGCGACCGGTGTTGGTGAAATACAGCAGATCATCGTGGTTGTTGGCCGACAGCAAGCTCAAAATCTCGTCCTCCTCCTTGGTCGTCATACCCTTGATTCCCTTACCTCCGCGATTTTGGGCTCGGAACTGGGCTGGGCTTAAGCGCTTCACGTAGCCCTGCGTTGTGAGAGCCACAATCATCGGAGCATCCGGAATCGTGTCTTTGGCAGAAAGCTGACCGATGGCGTGCGGCACAATGACCGTACGACGGTCGTCTCCGTACTTTTCCCGGATTTCCGTAAGCTCCTTTACCATAATGGCATCCACTTTCTTCGGATCAGCCAGAATCGCATCGCATTCCTTGATGAACGCCTTGATTTCCTTGAGCTCCTGCTCGATTTTCTTGCGCTCAAGACCGGCCAGACGCTGCAGCTGCATCTGCAAAATCGCATCGGACTGCAGATCGGACAACTTGAATTTCTTCATGAGATTCACCTTCGCCTCTTCCTTTGTCTCACTGTCACGGATGGTGGAGATGACTTCATCAATATTATCCAGCGCAATAGTAAGACCTTCCAGGATATGCGCACGCTCCTTGGCGCGATCGCGGTCAAACGACACCGAGCGCGTGATAATCACGCGACGGTGGTTGATGAAGATCTGAAGGAATTCCTGCAGGTTCAAGAGTTTTGGCTGAATACCGTCGGCAAGCGCGATACAGTTGTAGCCAAAGCTCGTCTGCAAGTCCGTGTGCTTGTAGAGCTGGTTGAGGATTTTCTGCGGATAGCTGTCTTTCTTGAGTTCAATGATAATGCGGATACCATCACGATCAGATTCGTCGCGGATATCGGAAATACCGACGATGATCTTGTCGTTGACCAGTTCGGCCATCTTCTCGATCATGGCCGATTTGTTGACCTGATACGGCAATTCGCTGATGCGGATGATCTGACGATTACCGGTCCCCTCCTCTATTTCGGCTTTGCCGCGGATGGCAACCGACCCACGACCCGTGAGATATGCTTGTTTCAGCGCCTCTTTGTCGTAGACAAAACCGGCTGTCGGGAAATCGGGGCCTTTCACGAACTTCAGCAGATCCTCCACCGTCGCCTGCGGATGATCCGCCAAATGCAAAATGGCATCCACAAGTTCCCGCAGATTGTGTGGCGGGATGTTTGTCGCCATACCGACGGCAATACCCACCGTGCCGTTTAAAAGCAGGTTCGGAATGCGCGACGGCAATACCGACGGCTCCTTCTTGGAACCGTCGTAGTTCGGACGGAATTCAACAGTGTTTTTTTCGATATCCTTAAGCATTTCGTCCGTGACACGCTGCATTTTTGCTTCGGTATAACGCATGGCAGCCGCATTGTCGCCATCGATACTTCCGAAATTTCCCTGTCCGAAGATGATCGGGTAGCGCATGGAGAAGTCCTGCGCCATACGCACGAGTGCTTCGTAAATGGCGGAGTCTCCATGCGGATGGTACTTACCCATGACGTCTCCGACGACCGCGGCACATTTGCGGAACTTGGCACTGGAACGCAGTCCCAGCTCGTTCATGGCGTACAGAATGCGGCGATGGACGGGTTTTAAACCATCGCGCGCGTCAGGCAGAGCGCGTGAGACGATGACGCTCATGGCGTAGTCTAAGTAGCTTTCTTCCATTTCAGTGACAATCGGACGCGGAAGAATGGAGCCGATATTATTGAGGAGATTTGCAGCTTGCTGCTCGTTATTCTCAGATTTTTTCGCCATAGACAAAGGAAGAATGAATCAACAAAGAAGTCTGTTTTCCATAAAAGAGTCTACCACAGACACTCAAAAAGCAAAGGATCCGGCGCCACTGTCTTGGATACAAAATTGGTTCGCAAAACATGTACTGTCAAAACGCCCCGCCCGGTATCCAATGTTCATTTTTCCTTCGACAGAAAGTGCTGTGAATGTCAACATAACTTGACTTGCAAAGTAAACTAGACATTGGATACTGCAGCCTATGCTTTTCGTCCTGCTCGCCGTTGCGAGCATTCTGCACGAAGCAGAAGCTTAAGACGAAAAACAGGTGGTCTTTTCACATCCGACAACTCAGAGGAAACAGCCATGAAGAAAATCATCCCGGCTGCAATGCTTCTCATCACGCTCATTCCAAGCTCCGCGTGGGCGGGGCTTGTGATGTCAACAACGCCCAGACCGTCAGACGGACCGATGCCGTTTTTCGGCGTCACAATTGCCAGTACTCAGGCGCCTTACGCCACGTTCACCCTGTCAGGCGCTGATACAATCAGCGCTGTTGAGATCCATGGAGGAGGATTCTCGGCGGATCCCATTGGCCAGTTCATTGCCAAAGTTTTCACCTCGGAGGGACACAACCCTGTCACCGATGTCGGCGACGCAACAGCGATATTCCATTTGCCTGCAAGGCAAACGAACAACGCTCTAGCCATCCTCGACACACCATTGACAGGGAGCTTCTTCCAGGTGTTTATCATTGCCCCCTCGCCATATGGGGGCGGAGCACTGAGCACTGGCCATGGTCCAACGCTGCCCGGAACAACTACGGGAACATTCTTCAACAATCAATATGTTCATGGCAATGACGGAACGTACATCGCTATTTATAGCGCTGACATCCGTCCCACCCCTGAGCCGTCAACTATCATCGCCGCCGCTCTCGGCAGCATCGCCCTCGCCTTCATGACAACAAGACGCAACCGACGTTGACACGGAAAAACAACCGAAAGACCACCCAACCGGCTTCAGAACACGATGTTCTGGAGCTGGTTCTCATAAAGAAATGTATGACCTGCAATCCGCGGCAAGCATGCCGCTCCCTTTAGGAGGAATAACTCTGCTATGCTTCTTTTGGTTTTTTTTAAAATATTTCCATCTTTCCTCTGAGTCTTCTGAGTCCCCCTATGTTATCAATTGTCTCCACACCCATCGGCAATCTCGGTGACATTACACTGCGCGCGCTCGAGACACTCAAAAAATGCGATGGGATTGTGTGTGAGGATACGCGGGTAGCCGGTCATCTTTTGCAACTTTTAAGTCTGCCCAAAAAACAACTCATCTCGCTGCATGGCTACTCCGGCAGTGGCAAAGTCGATCATATTCTGCGCAGCCTGGAAGCCGGTCAGCACCTGTGCCTGGTATCCGACGCCGGCACACCGTGTATTTCGGACCCGGGTTACGCACTCGTCTCCAAGGTACGCGAAGCGAACTTGCCCTTGGAAGTGATTCCGGGCCCATCAGCATTTCTCGCTGCCTTAAGCGCCAGCGGACTTCCCATCCACACCTTCTCGTACCTGGGCTTTTTGCCCATCAAAAAAGGCCGGCAGACATTGCTCAAATCCCTCATCAGCGAAGAGAAAACAATTGTGTTCTACGAATCGCCGCATCGGATTTTGAAGACGCTGTCTGAGTTTGCACACATCCTTGCCGATCAACCCACACGCCGCATTGTCATCGCTCGCGAACTCACAAAACTGCATGAGGAAATTATCGCTACAACGATCGGAGAGCTGGAAGAGATGGCAAAGAAACTGACAGTGAAGGGAGAGTTTGTGCTTGTACTTGAGGGAAACTCTTAAGAGAGTCATAAATAGTTGACGAAATGCTTGCGCGTGAGCAACATTTGAAATTATGAAAACTCTCAATAGTCCGACAGCAAGTGTACACACGCCCCTCAGTCCAGAAAATAATGCACAGAAAGGATCGATAACCAGAGAAATATATGCGCTCATTCGATCACTATTCACGAGCGCAACAACACCGGAAGATCCGAAGGATAATCCCATAAACTGGGGTTACAACCTGGATTCCAGCGTCTAAGTACACCCTACTTCTGCGGTAACACCGTGCGCGGATCGAAATGTTCGCCGTTCTTGGTCATTTCAAAATGCAAATGTGAACCGGTGGTCATGGGGCCGGCTCCGTCTGTTCCCGGTCTGCCACCCGACAGGCCGATGATTTGTCCCTGGGCGATAATGTCGCCGTTTTTGACCAGCACTTTGGAGAGATGGCCGTACAAACTGGCGTAGCCGTTTCTGTGACCGATGAGAACATAGGTATAGCCTTTGGCACCGCCGAGCTTGACGTGGAAAACAATACCGTCGGCGGTTGCGTGCACGGCTGATCCCTGCGGCGTCGCGATATCAATCGCACGATGCGGAACGTGGAACACTTTCTGGTACGCCGAATCATAATAGCCCGCTGTAATATACCCGCGCAGCGGCCACATAAAATCGCTGGCATGCAACGCCTGCAATGTAAATGAGTCATCTCTGACTCCGTCTATCGATGCCTGCGTGTCGCTCATCTTGGCAGCCAGCTTTGCCAGATCCGCCGTGGTGGCAACAAGATCGTCGCGCACCGTCTTCAGCTGCTCTTCGGCGATAGTCCACAATTGTTTTTTGCGGATGTAGTTCTGCGCACTGTCAAAAGGCACGCCCTGCTGCAGCAATGCAAGCGTGTCGCGCATACGACTGAGCTCCGACAGAATACCGCTCACTTCGGACTCGCTGGCCGCGCGGCTACGAACACTCTCCACATCCATCACACTGCCGGTGAATGCTTTGAGCGCCTGTGATTTCTGGGCGTATTCCGCTTCCTTCTGAGTGATCTTCAGCTCCATATCAGCAACGCGCTTGTACTGATTTTTGTCCGTATTGCGCTTCGCCATAGCTTCACTTAATGCATGCAGCTGATCATCGTCCAACGCCGTGAGTCTCGCCTCTTTTGCCTGCAGAAGCTGTTTTTTGTCTGTTAGATCCTTCTTCTGTCGCTCCAGTTCCGCCATCTCAGCGGATAACTGCTTGAGCTTCGCCTCTTTCAGCTGGGTATGAATAGCAAGCAGACTGCTTTGCATAGCCAGCAGCTCGTTGTTCACCTCACTTGTTTCATTCTGCACCTCCTGCAACTCCTGTTCAGTGAGCGTCTTCTGCTTCCAGCTCTCATCCGCTACCGCCTGGGCCTCTTCGGATTTCTGCTGCAGGGTATCGTACGTCGCCTGCAAAGACCGGATTTCGGTATTGATCTGATTTTCCATGTCCTGCAGACGTGCAAGAGCCGTATCGTTTTCCGTCATATATACCGACAGCTCGGAAAGAAACTGCCGACGCGCGGTCAAGAGCGCCTGACGACCCAAGTCCTGTTCGATGATGTCCCCGAGTGATCCGCGCAGCATCTGGCGGATGATGGAGCCACCCACTACCGGACCGGTATCCGCCATTTCCATCTGGCGCGTCGCCACGTAACGCACGAACGTTACCAGCTCGGCCTTCTGCTCTTTCTGAATGGAGGAGTAAAAGCTCTTGGTTGTCTGGATAGAAGCAATCTGCTTCTCCAATACGGCAACCAGATCTTTTCGCTGCGCAATTTCCGACCGGACCTGCTTTCGTTCCTGCGCTGTTTTCTGGATCGCATCCTGCACCTCCTTCACCGTCGTGGTGTAGGCGGCAAGTTCGCGTTCAAGCTGAGCCTTGCGCTCGCTGCTCTCGGCGGCCTTGTGCAACATGCCGTCAAATACTGTTTTCGCTTCGGTAAATTCCGCATCTGTCGGCACTACCTGTGACGACGTGAGTCCGGGCACGCTGAGCGCAATCAGCAGAGCGGCAAGCCAGCGGGAGGAAGGAAAACGAAAACGCATAGAGAAATCCTCATATTGTACCACATTTTCGCCTTTAATAGAAGCCGTCATACGTTGAGAGGTGGCTGATAATTGATGAACGCGCATCCACAATCATTTCTCCCACAAAAAGAACGTCTCGTTCCCGGGCGCGTCGCCTTTCATAAGCCAATGCTAACCGAGTCGCGCGCAAGAAATGTAAAGAAAGATATACAGTAGACAGGTGACTTTTTTGCTATCATCACTTCCCATGATTCATTCACTCCGCGGCACTGTTCACCGCCTCACTCCCCCGCAGATTTCGGTCGATGTTCACGGCGTTGGTTACTTGCTGACTGTCCCTCTTCCTGTATGGGAAGCGGTAGCGGAGGGACAGGAACAGAAAATCATCGTCCACACGTATGTGCGCGAGGATCGACTGGATCTCTTCGGCTTCTTAACCGAGCAGGATCGCAGCTTGTTTATGCAATTCATCAGCTTGTCTGGCATCGGGCCGAAACTGGCGCTCGAGCTGTGTTCTATCTCTCGCAATTTACTGATGCAGGCAATCGCCATGCAGGATGCAAGTATATTGGCCCAAGTAAAAGGAGTCGGTGCGAAAAAGGCCGAAAAGCTCCTCCTCGAACTGAAGTCCATCTACGAAAAGCATCCGGATTCACTCACGAGCACAAACACCGAGGAGAAAAATGAAGCAATCGATCGCGACGCACTGGCTGCACTGCTGTCTCTTGGGTATGACCAAAACTTGGCTCTGAAAGCCTTGCAAGCCGTATCCGGTGACCATGCACGCACCGAAGACCGCGTGACTGCGGCACTGCGCTCTCTTGCCACAAACCGCAAGGTTTCCGCCGTCCGTACGTCGTAGATCATCAAACACGCTGTGCGTGCCCAGACTCCTTCTCTCCTTGTCCTATGCTTACCGTCGATATCAAAGGCACTCTCGCCAAAGTTATCACGCCCAGTTACGGCATTCCTGATACCGAGTTTTCAACCATCCGTTCCCTCATCCGCCGCTACACAGAAGATTGGCTGACTGAACGCGAAAAAGGCGAACACGGCTGGTCCATGAATCCGTACGACAAAGACGCCATCAAGCAGGTCCAGGACGTTGCCAAACGCGCCAAAGCCGACGGTATCAAAACCGTTGTCTGGATCGGTATCGGTGGATCGGGCCTGGGACCAAAAGTGATCCAGGAAGTATTTGAGACACCATCCACTCCCGAATTTGTCATTATTGATACCATCGATCCGCACACGCTGGCTCTGCATGCCGCGCATATCGATTGGAAAACAGCGCTGATTGTCGTTGTCAGCAAATCCGGCGGCACGCTGGAAACAATGAGTGCGTTTTTCGCCCTGTTCGAGAAAGTGCGCGAGGTTGTCAAAATCCACCCGGGCAGCCGCGTTGTCGCCATCACCGATCCAAAAGACGGCCTCCTTCACAGCTTCGCGATGGATCACAAGATGACGATTCTCCCCATTCCTCCGAATGTCGGCGGACGCTACTCCATTTTTACGCCAGTTGGACTGCTCAGTCTGGCGCTGCTGAACGGCGACATCAACGCCTTCTGTCGCGGCGCCAAAGAAATGGATACGCACTGTCAGGAAACGACCCTCACCAAAAACCCGGCCGCCTCGCTGGCCGCCGTGCAGTTCCTGCTCGATACACGCCGCAACTATCCCATTCGCGTCATTATGCCCTACGGTGACAGACTGCAGTCGCTTGCCCGCTGGGAACAGCAACTGCTTGCCGAAAGTCTCGGCAAGACCGAAGGCAATAACCCTATTCCGCAAGCTGCAATCGGTACGCAGGATCAGCATTCGCTGCTGCAGCAGTGGATGGCTGGACCGCGCAAATCGTGGCACCTGTTCGTGCGCGAAATCGATAAGCAGCGCTACGAAGTGCCTAAAAATGTGCCCGGACCGTTTGGTTACATCGCCGGCAAAAATTTCGGTCAGCTGCTCGACGCCTGTTACGAAGGAACGAGCCAGGCACTCACGTCTGCCAAACGTCCGCATGTCACCATCTCGCTCCAGCGCCTGGATGAATATCACCTGGGCCAACTGTTCTTTTTACTCATGAGTGAAGTTGTGTATTTAGGCAAGCTCTATCGTATCGATATCT
>CALMES010000074.1 GCA_937863435.1 uncultured Candidatus Peregrinibacteria bacterium | reverse complement strand
ATTACATATATTTTAATCCAACAATCACAACGGGTAGAAAGTATTATACCGCAATTAAAATCAGCAATATTCAATATTACATTGAAAACTTAAATTTAGGGGCAAAAATATCATGGACATTTACGCAGGGCGATAGAATCAGAATTATTGCTGACTCTACTGGCGCTACTGTTGCCAATGATTACGACACCGAGGTTTTAGCTATAAACAACGATGAAGTTATCATAAAATATGACCCCACAAGCCCATGGTCAAATTCGGTTGTTGTGGGCCTTGGGACAAAATTCTTTTTTGAAATTTACACACCGAAAAAACTTGCCGATGAAAATATTTACTACGAAGTGGGCGCATGTTATGAGGTAAAGGTGGCTAATGTCAATGGAAAACTTGTTAAATATCACGCAGGCGATGTCGATCAAGATCCATTTACAGGAACTGGCGCAGTTGTAGATGTTCGTCAGGGCGGGGTGTATTACAGAACCAGAAAGATACCTTCGCAATCAAATCCATTTGTAACTACACCGCCAGATGAGTTATTGTTTGGTTTTATTTCTTCTCAAGAGCCGACCGAAATGATTGCCGATCCTGTTGATGCAACGGGGCGGCCAAATATCGAAAGTTTACCCGGGAGAACAAAAGGTTATACCCAATTAAGGTATAGTGATCAATATGTAAATCAGCAGTATAATCAACTCAATGTATTCCAACCATTAAACGTAACGCACTACACTTATAGTTATGGAGGCATATCGAAATTGCAGGTAACTAATAATGACATCTTGCGTGTCTTATTCAAAAACAGCTATCAGTTAAGCATATATGTTAATCAAAGCGTATTAAGGCAGTCGCAAGGCATTCAAAATTTAATTACAACAAGCGATAATATAGCGGGGAATAGCCATATAATTCAACGGTATTTTGGCACAACAAATCCAGAGAGCGTTGTTATTAATGATCAAGGCGATATATTTGGATGGGATGAGAGCCAGGCCGGCGTATGGCATGGCACCAACAATGGGGTCGTATGCGTTAGTGATGCCGGAATGAAAATAACTTTTTTGGATTATAGTTTAAGAAGGAGAGAGCTTAGTACTCCAAGCGAATGTCCTGCAATTTATGACAATTACAACGATCTGTATATACTTACTTTTGGTGAAATGGCACCCTCTGCCGAAAAGGCACCTTCTGTTGTAATTAATTTTACACAGATTGAGTCTCTTTCTTTTGGGATAAAAGTGTCGCTTGAGCCGCAGGGTACTATATACTATAACCTATCTGCATTTGACACATCAATTCAGGTAATGCTTGGCGTTATACTTTCTCCGTATGGATATACAGTGTCAAGTAATAATGGGTCGATCATAGTGACTGCCCCTCAATATAATGGATATCAAAATTCAGTACTTGCAATAGAGTTGCGCGATAATATTACCGGACAGGCAACAACAAAATCCTATGTTTTTGATAATGGATCTGCCGCTGATAGTGCCGCGCCATTTGGCGCCACCACTTTGGCGTATAGTAAAAAACATAAAGGGTGGGTCACTTACTTTAGTTTTGCCCCTGAGATGTACGGCAGGCTAAGGAATCAAATTGTTGGGTTTAAAGACGGTCAGTTGTATATTCACAATAATTCTCAAATTCACAACAACTTCTACGGAACCCAGTATGATAGCCGGTTAAGGTTCGTCATGAATAAGGACTACCCAAAGGTCAAGGTACCGCTGTCTGTGTGGTATCGTGGGACGGGCAAGTGGGGCACGATCATCACCAATGTACCAACGGCCAGTTATCCGTATGGACAGGAAACGGAGATGACCGAGAATCATTTCCTGCTTGAGGAGGACGGATATTACTCCGAAGTGCTAAAAAACCGGCTTGATCCCCGTTACCCGACTACCGATCAGGCGTGGGTAAACGGAGAGGATATCAGGGGTGATGCACCGGAAATTGAGTTCTACAACAAGGAAACTACCGCATCCCGCTTGGATAGCACAAAAACACTGTATCTTTATAGCGAAAATTCGTAGCTATGCTTCTCACCATACTCACTCTCATAATTGACCACGGATTTAAGCCGGAGGCGGTGTACGCCATTGCTCCGGCTGTTGCCGCAGCCCTTATTTCGGCCGCTCCTGCCCTACTTCAGCTTGGGCAAGGTATTGCGCAAGGAGGCAGAGCAGGAAAAATAAAAGGTAATCGCCCGATGTACGGGACTCCAAACGAAATATTGCAGAATGAAAAAGATGCAAAAGCCGCATATAACGCTTCTACGGCTTACGGATTGCCCGGCCAAGGACGAATACAGAATAATTTAAGCAATCAACAGGCTAACGCATTAAGCGCTATAACGCAGACGCAGAATAATCCATCGGCTGTACTTGCAGGTATTGCGGCAATCGACGCCAACTCAAAGAACGAAATGGCCGACATTGGAGTGGATGCCGCAAGGTTCCGCCAGCAGAACATGGACAGCACCCGCATGGGACTGCTCAGCGCACGTCAGGCATTGGCGGCGTATCGTGACAAGGAGTTTGAGATCAACCGCATGAAGCCGTTTGTAGACGCTATGGCGGCTAAGGGGGCTATGAGGGGAGCGGCACAACAGAATATCTATGGTGGCGTTGCCTCGTTGGCAAATACCGCCGGAAATTATAATGCAGCTAACGGTGGTTTTACAAATAAGCCGGTTGCAACAACAGGTATGGTTACTGACAATGGAAACGGAGCGGCTGCACAAGGTAAGGAGGCAATTATAGATACGCTTATGAATAGCCCAGAGTACGCAGGACTGTCAAGAGAACAGGTGGCTTCAATCGTTTACGGTAATAAATAATCAGATGCAAGATCCATTAGGCTTAGTCCCGTTAGGCAGAGAAGGCACCGGTGCCGCGCAGATATTTCAGCCCTTTGATTCATCAAATATATGGGGCGCATACAATGCAAGTAATGCTCCGGTAAAGACACCACTGCTTGATAGTTTTGGCAACAACGTCAATACTGGCGCTGACAAGGTACATCCTAATGACCGATGGTGGATCAAGCAGGCGCAGGACAAGTACCTTAACCGTAAGGTAGAGTTGATGGCTAAAACAGCCAAGGAGCGCAGAGACCTTACTCCAGATGAAATCACAGAACTGAATGACCTAAAGCAGGAGACGGCAGACCGTATCGGGGTGGCGCAACGAATGTTAGAGTGGAATGAAAAACAGCGCACAGCCATACAGAACGCACCGTATGCCTATTCACCTGATGAAATAAAAAAAGTCGAAACTTTTCACGAAACACCCGTTGACAGAAGAGAGTTGATGCCCATGATCCAGCGCATACCGGATCACAACTACGTGAACTGGTTTGAAAGCATGGGAGATGCAAGCAAGAAGACGGGAGTATCGCGTACTGACGCTCAGGGTAATGCCTATTCAGAGGATAAAGTAACTTTTGATGAAGGGAAAGCAAGAGAAGCATTTCGTACAACAGTAATGCCTCAGTTGTATAATTCGGCTACCGGTCGTGCTTTTGTTGATGCTCAGCGTGCTAACCTTATTGAGTCAGACCCTAATTTCACTTCATACACACCAGAGAAGCAGGCAGAGCTTGCCATGAAGAGTGCTGAAGAGTACTACGTCAATGTGAAGCGCAATCAGGTCAAGCAAAGCAGGGACGTTACCACCAAGGCCGCTAAGGCTGACGGTGGTGGCTCCTCTACCGTCAAAACAGCCGAGATGGTACCATTGGTATCAAGGGAGTATGTGGTGTATGACACCAAGACGGGTCAGCGGGTGACTGAATTGATAGATCCGAAAACTAAGAAGCGACGAACAGCGGGCGTGGCTAAAAAAAGCGAAGGCACCGGCATTAAGCTCGTCGATGTTGTCACCATCCCGATTGTATGGAACGAAGCCACTCCGGCAGAAAACAGAGTATTTCAGTTTGTCAGCAGAGGGCAACCTGTTGTGGGTACCCCTCAGTACTTGAGAAAACACAAGAACTCAAAAGGCGAGTGGGATAAAACATATTGGTTGGTGGTAATTACCCCCAAAGACAAGGACGGAGAGCAACAGATAAAAGAAATTCCATTTACCGGCACTGTTAAGGATAAGCTGGAGAAAGAGTTTAAGGTCAAGATTGAGGACATCGAATCAAAGTACGGAGACCTGAAGAAGAAAGCCGAAGGGTTACCAAAGGACAACGTCGAGGATCTGCCGGGTTGGGATGGGATGCCACCAGAAACACAAGCGGTGTATCGCAATGCGTGGAACGCAAGGTATGGGGCGACAACTGCGGCACCGGCCAAGGCAGCACCTAAAGCATCAAAATACATCCAGCAATACGGTCGTAAGTAATGGGAAAGAAAAGATCCTTTAAGATAGGGGAGCAGATTGTTGATATCCCTGAAGCCGAAGTAGGTCAGTTTCTATCCGATGTACCTGACGCCAAGGAAGTGCAATCGTTTGTGATTGGCAAGGACACTGTTGATATTCCCGTTGCTGAGGTCGAAACCTTTAAGGCCGATGTGCCCGAAGCAAAACCTTTGTTTGAGCAAGAGCCTCCTGAGCAGGGAGACACCATACCTATTCCGGTAGTACCCACAAGGAATCCGTTAAATCCACCGCAACAAGATCCCGAAGGACCAGAATTGCCATCGGTGAGTATGGATGAGCAGGGTAATATGTCCCGCACAGTTGAGATGCAGAGAAAGCAGAGGGATGCTATTCTGAACTCAGCGTTTAAGGTACCCGAAGATATCCGGTCTAACCCTGTTTTTGGCAAGCGATACGTGATGGATGTCAGTAGGAAGACCGGCATCCCTGAGAACGCAGTAAAGCAGGTGTACGAACAAGGCGAGCGGGACTATCAGGAATACAACAAGCTGAAAGCTGATTTTGATATCGGGAAGGGTACTGATGAAGACCTGAATAAGATGGGCGGG
>CALMES010000073.1 GCA_937863435.1 uncultured Candidatus Peregrinibacteria bacterium | reverse complement strand
TCATAGTGCGGAAAGAAGAGTATCAATCTTCTCTCAGCTAGTCATGAGCCTAATTTTATTACGTCAAATATTCCTTGACCGTCATTCTTGGTACAAGTACAGTAGCGTCTCTATTTGATTCCCTTCTGGGCTTTCGCTCAAAAGGTTTACCCACGAATCTCTATGGTTAAATTAGTGCCATCTTCGGAAGACGTGCGCGTGTACGAAATCGCCGTCATGTTCCAGCCCGATCTCACTCAGTCGCAGGAAAATGCGATGAACAAAGAGCTCGATGAAATTTTCGGCGAGGCCAAGGCCAAGCTGCTCTTCAAGGATCCTTGGACCAAGCGCGGTCTTGCGTACAAGATAAAAGGTTACCAGGAAGCAAAGTTCTGCATTTACTACTTCGAAGTCGAGCCAGCCAAAATGCGCGAGGTCGATAACGCTCTGCGCCTGCAGAAGAACGTGCTCCGTCATCTTATTGTTATTCCGCCAAAGGGCTACGAAGCAGTGTCGTGGGAGGCCAAGTACCAGGACTGGATGGTGAACCGCGAAACGATCACCGACAGGAAGACCCGCGAGAAAGAGGAGAAGGTTCAGAAGAACGTGATCGACAAAGCCAAGCGTGAAACAAAGCGCAGTCAGGAAAAGGTAAAAGCAACGCCGAAGGCGGCTGTGGAAATGGGCAAGCTGTCCGCTTCTCTCGACAAACTTATTTCCGATGAAGATCTCAAGATCTAATTCCCCCTATTTTGCACCCCAATTTTTATGGCCACCTCCAACAATCAGCAGCAGAAAAAGCAGGTACAGAAGAAGCAGTGTCCGTTTGACGCGCATGACGCACAGTACATCGATTACAAAGACTACGCCGCCATGAAGCCGTACATCGACTACTTCGGCAACATCCGCAATCGTTACTACTCCGGCGTGTGTCTGCGCCACCAGAAAATGCTCAAGAACGCCGTCGAAAAGGCACGCTTTATGGCGATGCTCAGCTACCGCAAGTAATTACGAATTACGCTGTACGAAGTACGAATTACGAGATCAAGAATCGTAATTCGTACTTCGCGATTCGTACTTCGATCCTGATTCATCTATACTCCCTCCATGTCCGGTCACTCCAAATGGCACAACATCCGGGTTCGTAAAGGCGCGGCCGATGCCAAGCGCGGCAAGGTGTATACCAAGTACGCGCGACTCATCGAAATCGCGGCGCGCGAAGGCGGGGGAGACCCGGCGACCAATGTTCGTTTGCGGGCGCTGATTGACGGTGCCAAATCCGAATCCGTGCCGAATGCCAACATTGACCGTGCGATTGCCAAAGGCACAGGGCAATTGAAAGGTGCCGCAGCCATGGAAGAATTTACGTACGAAGCATATGGGCCGAGTGGATCGGCGTTCATCATCGAATGCTTGAGCGATAACCGGAACCGGGCTTTGAGTAGTGTGAAATTAGCCCTCACCAAAAACGGCGGACGCTTTGCTGAAAACGGTTCGGTGATGTGGATGTTTGAGAGAAAAGGAGTAGTTATTGGTATGCAGAAAGCAGAATCCAGAATGAAGAATGTGGAAGAGCTGGAATTAGAACTCATCGATTTTGGCGCCGAGGATATTGCCGAAGATGGCGATCAGATTCGTGTGATTACAGCGATGAATGACTGGTCGCAGATTCGGGATTTTTTGACGAAGAACGGCTATCAGATTGAATCAGCAGGACTTCAGTATGTGGCGAAGCAAACGGCGCCGATTGATGAAGCGACGATGGAAAAAGTCCATACAGTTATGGAAGCACTGGAAGAAGTGGATGATGTGAGCGAAGTGCATACGAATGCGACTTTGTCCTAATGGTGCAGAGACATGAACAGCTTGGCATCTTTCATATCACGACAAATGCTAAGGATAAGATTTCGTGGTTAACAATTGATGGTGTGCCGACTATTTTGATTGATAATTTATTGATGACGAGGACGCTGTATGGAGGCCACGTGTATGCGTTTTGTGTGTTGCCGGATCATATGCATATTATCTTGAGTCCGGGCGAGAAGGGATTGAGTAAGTTTATGCAATCATTTAAAAGTCATGCGATGATTGAAGTTCGACAAGTTTTATCGGGACGATCACAAATGAAACCTTTTACGGGTAATGAAGAATCAACAGGGTCCGCAGCGGCG
>CALMES010000072.1 GCA_937863435.1 uncultured Candidatus Peregrinibacteria bacterium | reverse complement strand
TTGTCCATAAGAATCTCCTTTTGTGATCAGTAGGATTATTTGAGTAGAAAATAGCCGACCAGCGCAAAGCCGAACAAAGCCGTCAGTACACACACCCAGTCAAACGCCGTCACTCTGCCCTGATAGGCCGACCATCCGCCGCCATAAGCGTCATCAGAAGGGTTTGGAGGAGGGGCAGGGACCATCCCGGCCTCCTGAACGAAATGCTCTGCCTTCCAGCGCGCGCAGCGCAGGCAATCGTCGTACCGGTTCCCCGTGCGAATCGTGTAGAGAACGTTGTGAACGGGGCAATGCGCGGTAGACTGCGCCGCTTTGGCGCGATAGATGCGCTTCCGCGCCGCTTGGTTGTGCAACTGGAGAGAGCGCGTCACCACCGCCTGCTCCGTCGGGTTGAGTTCGCCCCAGGTCTTTACCATCATGCCGTCTACGATCTTGTCAGCGTCTACATGGTACGTCCCGGCCTCGATCTGCCGGGTCAGGTCTGCGATGTGTTCCGTCCGTGTTTTCGTGGTCATCGTCGTTCTCCGTGAGGGGGCGCAGGACTGCAAACCTGCGCCGTTCCTCATTGGCAGTTCCGGCTGCCCGGTTACAAAGGTTTGCGGTAAGGTTCCCAGATGTGGACCAGAGCGCTTGCCTGCTCCGCACCCGATAGATCGAGAACCGAGAGGATAATGCCCCGCAGGTAGGGAGGATAAGACTCCGCTTCATGGCGTATGTAGGCGGAAGCGAAAGTGACATAGGGAGGCTTCGTCATTGCGCACCTGCCTTGATCGAAGCGTTGAGGTCGCGGATCATCTTGCTGGCTTCGCCCGTCGTCAGTTCCGTCAGAGCCTTTTTGTACCAGTCCGTTGCCGTCTGGTTGGCGTCCCAGTTCTGCCCTTTGCAGATGTTCTGGATGGCCTTGACCTGCTCTGCCGTCGCGATCTCGTTTTCGTCGCGCACATCCGCAGATGGAGCCTGCGGCTCTTGTGGGGGCTTCTGCTCTTGCGGCTTCGCGCTTGCCTGCCGTGTCTGCTGTGGACGTGCCTGAGCCTGCTGCTGCCCGGACTGCTGGACATTCCCTGCCTGACCCTCGTCATCGTCATCGGTCGCCAGACCGAGACAGGCAAGCAGCTGGTAGCGCCGCGCATAGGAGATGATCGAGCCGATGCCCTGCGGAGTCTGCAGGCCAAGCGGCATGGAGAAGGTGTTTTTGATCCACTGCCCCGATGTGTGCATCAGCAGCAGTGTCATCGAAACGCGTCCCTGTTCGGCGCTGCCCGGTGACTGCCAGATGGACAGCCCGTTATCCGCCAGAGGCTTACGCACTGCGTCCAGAACCGAGGCCAGCGTCGCGTATTTGTAGGAGTACTTCGCCTTGTCCGACTGGACAATCGCCGTCTCGGAGCGGTCTATGGTGGGGAACTGGCCTTGCGCTTTCGAGAGCGCTGCAGCCAGTTCGTTGATGTCAGGAGATGTTTCCATTAGTGGTAG
Source organism: uncultured Candidatus Peregrinibacteria bacterium (assembly GCA_937863435.1). Taxonomy (GTDB): domain Bacteria; phylum Patescibacteriota; class Gracilibacteria; order Peribacterales; family Peribacteraceae; genus JAGOTD01. Next base: position 21,583 of record CALMES010000072.1, on the reverse strand, counting down.
CCCTTGCTCTGTGCGTTGAGATACTCAGTGTAGTCCGACCAGAACTCCCAGAGGCGCTTCGCCTGGTCGCCTTTGCCCGTCGCATCCAGCAGCGTCGCCGACAGAAAAACGAGGTCGAGTATCGCCTTCTGATGCTTGCAGTAGATATTGCGAGAACCAGCCGGACAGGTGCAGGTCGCATGGTAGACGTTGACGATGTAGCGCGTGCCATCGGGCTTGCGTACCCAGAGCGTACAGTCAGTGCGGACAGAGACGCGATAGCCAGCAGCGAACATATCGTCGCCTACGGTGTGGCGGTTCTGCCACACAAAATCAGAAGGGACTTGCATCGAAGGAGTGTTTTGCTGTACAATGTTCTCGGTCATAAGTAATCACCTCGGTGAGGGGCATTGGAGAGTTACCGCTCTCTGATGCCCTTTTGTTTTGTCTCGAACAATTTTATTGTAGCACTATAATCTGACAGTTGTCAAGTAAATATGACATGTCACGCAAATAATTTTGCGGTATCTGCATCCAATGCAAGTGCGACTTTTTCAACCTTCTCGCGTGTGACACGTACACCCCCGCGTAAGATCGAATAAAACGTTTGGCGCGACATTTTGAGGTCACTACATAGCTGAGTGACATTAATGTCGCGCCTGTTGCGAAAAGCCTGCTCCAATACCTCATTACGGTATTGTAAAGGAGGCTGCGTTTTTCTTCCGGGCTTGCTGATTTCTTGAATACCGTTTTCCATACAAATACTTGTACCATAAAATATGACATGTGTCAATAACTGTGGAACTATGTCAGAAAAAATATTCTTACGGGTTGCGATTCTACGCTTTCTGGCGTATAATTGAATCTGACAAATGTAATAAGCGAGGAGGTGATTAGCCTATGACGACCTTGACGCCGTTGGGCCAATGGATTGATGAGAAGCAATATGCTGCTGGCAAGATGTCAGATGCGGAACTGGGGCGGCGCGTTGGGTTATCTCGTCAACAGGTTGGCGCCATCAAAAAAGGACAGAGCGGAACGAAGGCTGATGTTATTCGAACCATAGCGAAGGCAGTGGAAGGGAATGAAGAGGAAGCCCTGCAGTTGTGGACATTCGGGGAGAAACAGCCAGAGATCCCGGCGGAACTGATTACGATTACAGAAACGACCCGCAGGCGTTTTTTAAAGACCACATCGAATAATATAGCGGATAAACGGGGCAGGCGTCGAGGAGCATTACACGCCTCACCAGCTGCGTCATGCGTATGCCACAAGACTGGCCGCGAACGGCGCACCCCTGCCAGCGATCCAGGCGGCATTAGGGCATTCCCGGCTTGAGACGACGGCGATCTACCTGCATTCCAACGATGAGCAGCTTAAAGCTCTGGCGCATCTGGCCTCGCTGTCGCCACAGACCGAAACGAGGAGAGTAGAGACGCCAAAAACCCCTGCGCCGTCCGGTGAGAAGGTAGCGCAGAGGTTTCGAGTACGGCGGCTTAGATAAGGCCGTCAACGTCACTATCAGTATACTGCAGAATGCGGAAACCCTCTCGCAAGATCGGAGAGGGTTTTTGTCTGCAATTGTTGACAAAGCAATGCCCGGTGTGGAATATCACCGGGCATTCCATGTCCATATTATACCGGCAATCCGTAGTCGCTGCTTCCGATAGACCACCTCCTCTCATCATAAAATTCTATATCTTGCCTTCACGCTTCCATCGGCGAATAGTCTCATCGGCTATTTCGTAGTGCATACTATCCTCGCGGCTGAATTCCGCGCCCCAGAACCATCCCGCAGCACGAAAGAACGGGTAGAGTTCCAGCAGTCCACGCTGCGTCTTATCGTCTCCCAGCGTATCCACATAATCACCAAAGTAGAGATCAACCGCCGTACCCCATGAGTGATTCGAAAAGTTCTCTCTGCTGCCTCGCACCGCCCTGCAGCAAAGCATTCCCGCCGTCTTGACTTCCGCATACAAATCGGGACGCTTCTCCTTCACCGAAGCAAACACCTGACGCAGGCTCTCCACTGCTGGTTTCAGCCCCGTCACCCGGAATGGCCCGACACTCTCTGTCACGATCAGCGCCTTGATCTTTGGATTACTGACCGCCGCGCAGTCGGTTGTCAGCGTCGGACGCGGCCTGCCCAGCAGCTCGATCATCGTCGCATGATGCGCGTTGGTCAGCCCGGTATTGATCGAATCCGGCTTTGGCGTCGGGATCAGTTCAGAAAGCTGGCTCATCAGTTCAATGCCTCCACGAGCAGCAACTCTTGCGTGATGGTATTGGACGCGCTGGAGGCGGACCACTGCGCAGACAGTTGCAGCGTCTCCACGATGGTGGTGTCCACCGTCGCCAGATTTGCGATGCCCTGCCGCAGATCGTCATCGAGGAGCGCTTCAATAACACTCGTCTGGATACTGCCTCCCACGCCGGTCGAGCGACACACGAGGATAAACTGCACCTGCCACTGCTTATTGGTGACGCCTGCGCCGAGTGTGACCGCCGTCAGGTCGTAGAGCGTGACGCTTCCCGCCTTCAGCTTCAACTGCAGCGTCGGCGTTCCTGTGTCCGAGTACTTTCCGCTGGCGGTCACCCGCAGAACGCGCCCGACGGTCAGAAAATCTTGCGGTAGGTTGCAGACCAGGCTGAAGTTCGTTTCCGCCGCTGTGGAGGCGATAGCCGTGCTGTCTGCCGTATTGACCGAGAGAACGCCTGCCGCGCCTGCTGCGCTGAAATCGGTCTCATCCGCCACCATGTTGGTGCCATCGAAATAGACCGTGCAGCGCTTCCCCTGCGTGATTGTCACGGCATTGCCGCTCGTACCGCCAAACGTCAGCTTGTACGCGCCTGTGGTGCCATTGTAGACCGTCCAACGGTTCCCCGACTGCATCAACTCCGCAGGCACCTGAACCGCCCGGTTTCCCGTCAACAGCCCCGTCAGATGCAGGATGCCGCAAGACGCCTCCGTGTCAGGACTGAGCGCGAGCGTTCCGCTGCCTGCCGCCGATTTCGCGCAGACCTGCTGATTGAGCATCCCTACTGCCAGTATTCCATAAGCCATTTCTACCACACCTCCATTTTCACGCGCCCATTGATGATCAGCGCACCTTCCACGGTAAACGGAGTGTACGCCGAAAGGCAATATAGTTTCTGCAGATGGTCTGCCGGGACGGTGCAGACCATCCCGGATGTGATTTTTGAGGGACTGGAGGCAAAGACGCCGCTGTCAACGATCTTCCTCCGCTGCCCGTCCGCCACCCGTGAGACCATCTGGCAGAACGGGTCTACGATCGCCACGCCGCCGGCAGCCACCACGCGACAGAACAGGGCCGCATCATAGTAGAGATAGCCATCCGGGTAGGGGGCCGAAGTGTACGGCACATCACCCGTGGTCACCTGAATCGAGCCATCTTTGCAGCCCCATATCCACGACACGGTATCGTCCGCCACCGACTTAATCACATCCGCCTGCAGTTCCCAGACGGTCTGCGCGTACCACCGGAACGTATTGCGGATGGTCACATCCAGCGCGCTCGCCGTTATAAAGTTCAGGAACGTGCCGATCAGCATCGTGCCGGGAAGCTGCATATTTTTGGCCGGTGCCTGCAGGTCTTTCCAGGTCTTATTGATCGGGTCTGCAAACAGCGGCGAACCATCCACTATCGGATAGATGCCGGAATCCGCGCCGAGCGCGATGATGGTATCCGAACTCAGGCCATTTTGCGTATAGGCTGGCATCAGGCTATCCTCGCTTCCCATTTCGTGCCGCCATCCGTGGAGGAGAGCAGCTTCGTCTGATTTCCAATCCGGCAGAGCAGGAACAACTCCGCCCCTTCGCGTTCGGCATACGTCATTCCGAGCAGCCGCGCCGAAAGCGTTCCTCCGGCATACTGGCAGGTTACGGGGCTTTCAAACGTCTCGCCGTTGTTGCGCGAGATACGCACGCTCACCGCGCCATTGCTGAGTGGGTCTGACGGCGCTGGAGGCTCTGCTTCCGTCAGCACGATCAGCCATTTGTTCTGGCTGTCATACTGCATCACTGTGCTGTTTGCGGTCACCGAAAGCACCTCCTCGATCGTCAGTCCGCCATCATCTGAGCGGAAGATTTTGCTCACCTCGCTCGTGCCGGTCGCTCTGCCCAGCGCAAAGAACGTTCCGCTGCGCGTGTCCACATCAAACTGCTTCCACCACTTCACGCCATGCGTTCCGCTGGCAAAAGCCGCCGTGCCGGGTACGATGTGCTTTGTCTGGATCGCCGCCTCATTCGCCACATGCAGCCATCCACGCGGGCTATCCGCTTTGAGGGCGCGATAGACGCCACTGCCGGGACCGTTCGGCGTATCATCGTCATCATCGTCGCCGTCGGTGCCATCGCCGGGGTCTGGAAGCGCGTCACAGACCGAGAACAGCCATACTCTGAAATCGGAATAGATGGTATCTACGCGCTGACTATGCGCAAACCAGACGGTAATGGTCCTCGCCGTCAGTTTGTTCAGGTTCAGATAGTAGCCGGTCGAAAAAGGCGCAAACGGAGGCGTCTCGAACCGCTCGCTGTAGATATAGTCGCGCCGTGGAACCACGGGGCCGAGCACAAACCCGTACGATATCGTGTCAATCCCGATCGCGGGACCAGCGAAGCTCAAACGTCCTGAGGTAGTAGGCGGTCCGCCGATGCCGTCCAGCGTTGCCGAGGAGCGTATGCGCCACCAGTCACACGCAGGGTCTGCAAAAGCCGGGATGCGCAGTTGAATCGGATACCAGATCGTGCTGCCTGGACTGCCATCCGTAGCAGGCAGCGTGAACGTATTCGGCGTGACGGTCAGTTCGATCTCTGGCATGATCTACCCTGGCACATCCGGCCCGCCCACGGCGCTGTAGCCGATGAGAAAAATATTCTGCCCGGAATTGTTGACGAGCGTGACGGTTCCCTCCTGCACGGGCAGCTTCGACACGTCCGCGATGTGTATCTCCGTCATTCGCATGGCCGCCATGCCCACATAAGCAGGTACGACGCCGCGACTCCGGTCGCTCGTACGCTCTATCGCCCGTCGCAGGGGCGCGCGGCCGCGTTCTGTTTTCACTCCCACTCTCCTTCCCAGACCGTATCCACCCCGAGCGACATCGTTTCCAGATACTCCTCTTCCACCACGACCGTTCTGTGCTTGATATAGCCGGTCAGTATGGCGTTGCCTTCGCCGTCGTACTGGGTGACCTGCGTTCCCGGCCCTAACGCCATCTGCAGGTGGTCTATGGGGATGGTGGAGATGATACGCCGATGCCCGACCGCATCAATGACGCGCCGTGCCATGAGCGCCAAAGCGTTCTTATCCGTAATGCCATGCACCGGCACTTTCGCCACGAGTGTTCGGCCTAAATAGTCGGGACTGGAAGGGGTATTGATGCTGTCGTTGTTCCAGATCGGAACCAGTACGCGCTCTGCTCCGGGAGAGGAATCCGTCAGCCCCTCCATGATGATATAGTTCGCTTCCGGCGGCTCCGGGCGCAGCCGTGGCGGTTCGTTCGTGCTGTCGTAGTTCCAGATGCGCGCCGCTGCGTCCCGATAATCGGTAGCGACGAGAGACCAGGCGTTTGCCCCCGTCAGTTTCGGCTTTGGTTCTGCCACGAATGCCCCGGCGTTCCAGTCCCAGCGCAGCCGATACTCTGCCCCCTGCGTATGCACAAACAGCAGCAGTATCCGCAGGATTTCCTCCGAGCGGTCTCCTTCCTTCGGCGCGAACCGCCACGTTTTGCCGTCCTCCTTGCGTGGCAGCACCGTCGTATCCATGATCGCAGGCGCGGAGGCCAGCGCAGGCAGCGAGCATCCCCGCATCAGTTGATTCAGTCCACCCTTGACCGTATCGCCATCATACGCGCCCTCAAACAGCCGATATGTCTCCCGCATTCGGTGATGCATATCTTTAAGCGCGAAATCGCACAGGTACCACGTCCCGAAGGCGTTATCCCACTGCACGTCAATATTCCAGTCGGTTGCAAAGCCGCCAAAAAGGGTCTGCCATGTGTCGGCGCTGCTGTTCCGCCACTTCAGCACAAACGACGCGTCTCCGCGCAGCGTAATCGCTTTCGCCGCCGCTGTGGACATCATGGCCGTGGCTTTGCCCTCAAACCGCGCCATATCATCTTCCGACCACTCCAGCCGCATCAGGCGGTTCGTTCCCTGCTCCGCAAACCGGGCCAGCGTCAACGGCGTGGCGTTGCGCGTGGCAAATACAGGGTCCCATGCCACATCCCAGAACCGAATAAACGGCGTGTGCTTGCCTCCAGCATCGGGCGTGAGCGCGATCTTCATCCGTGCCTGACGATCTACCGTCACCGCCCAGTCTCCGCTATTGTCCGCCTTCCGCAGTGTCGGCGTCACGGTTCCATAGCCGGTCGGGAGCGCATAGGCCGAGAGCCGCGAGGGACTGGTGGAAGGGATAAAGCCGGGATCGAATACCGCGTCGGTGTAGTCGCCAGCGGTATACGTCACGCTCTGGAACCCGATAACGGGCTTGATGTAGGGGTTATGTGCGATGCGGACGACACTTGTGTCAAACAGCTTCTTTTTGCCGTTGACTTCCCGGGTGGGCCATTTCACCAGATGCGAGCGCGTGACACCGCTCTGCACGTTCGCCGGAGAGAAGTTATTCTTTTGCGGAACGCGGGAATGGCTGATACTGACGCCGAACTCAGGAATAGGCAGAAAGAAGAAATAGCCGGAATTGTTGAGCAGTTCCCCTGGACTGGCTATCTCGAACTCTTCCACGAGGGTAGGGGCGTTCAGGAGATTGTTTCTGTCGTAGGCATAGACCCGGCAGCGTCCATCGAAGGAGAAATGAAACGCGATATTATCCCACTGCACTTTGTACCAGTTGCGCTTACGGCGAAACTCATCTCCGAGCGTGTGATAGTGGATGCAGAACCCTTCATCAATATCGAGGGTGAATTTGCTCTCCAGTATCCACTTCATATCATCGTAACGCGATGCGGACGCATCCAGCGCGACAAGCGCGACGCTGACAAGCAGCTCGATGAGCGTGAAGCCGGAACCGGTCGGTTTCACCGCGCTCATCATGTTCGGGTTAGCGGAGCCTGCATCCTGACCACGATAGCTATCCTGCCACCAGTTCGGCGTATATCGCCACTGAGACAGCCGCTTGAAGTCCTGATCGAAATCGCGCTTCATTACCGACGGCTTCAGCATCAGTAGCCCGGCTGCCGGGTCAATATAGGTATTGTTGTGGCTGTCTTTCAGAGGGGCGAACTCACGCATCATCGGGGAACGCTGAAAGCCAGGCTCCACGGCGAACGAATACGGCACGTCTAACGTGAGTTCAAATTCGGCCATTAGCCTATTCCTGTGGCGAGTATGCGCCCCATCGCCGCTTCAATGTTGATCTCGCTCATGACGCGCTGACCACGCGGACCGCTATTGCCTACCATCTGCGCGTGAATGTCCCGCAGCACATCCACCGCCGCTTTCGTGTTCTCCGCCACGGGGTCTGTAGCGGCCTGCTGCGTCCGCGAATCAAAGTAGCCCTTGATGCCACCGACTACGCCCCCGACCGCCGCGCCGACCGCCGTCCCGATCACCGGGATAAACGAGCCGATCATGCCGCCGATGCCGATGCCGGAACCGATGCCCGACAGCGTACCGCCTGCCGTGCCACCGATCTTATCTCCGAGAAACCCAAGCCCGACCGATGCGATCAGACCGCCTAAGCCCGACTTCCCGAGAAACCCTATCGCGCTCTTTCCCATGCCTCCCAGCAGTGGCAGCAGACCGCCAGCCTTCGATATTGCCGTGCGGATGCCAAACGGTCCGCCGATGCGATTAGACGCCCCCTGTGGCGCGCCGAGGGAGACGCCTGGAGCAAACTGCGCCGCAGGAATGCCGCGTGTAGCTGCTGCTACGGCAACGCCCGAATACTGCGCAATAGCTGCCGTCAGAGCGCGTGTGGCCGAGACCGCCGTCGAGATCGTACCGGTCAGCAGTCCCGCACCTCTCCAGAGACCGCTGATAAGGACGATCAGTCCAGCGGAACCGCCCGTCATCTCATTGACCCGGCCTAAACCCTCGCCAAACGCTTTGATGCCGCTGGCAATCCCTGTCAGGATGGGAACGAGCAGCTTCCCGGTCGGAAGCATCGCCGTCCCGAACGCTTCATTAAGGTTCTGGATCACGCCGAGCAGACTGCCAGCGTTCCGAACGGCAGAACCGCCGAACGCCTTCTCCATGCCCGTCAGAAGCGTTTCAAACGCCTTCCTGCCGTTCATGCTCTGCAGCGTGCGTATCGCCTGCCCGGTATCCATCTGTTTGCCCGTCGCCGCTCCGACCACTTTGCCGAGCGAGATGCCACGGGTACCAAACTGCTTCAGGTCTTCGAGTTCCGGTCGTATCGCCTGGCGGATCTGCGACATGTTGACCGCCAGCGCACCTACATCGGAGGTATTGCCGCCCACAAACGACGCCGCATCCGCCAGCGCTGCCAGTTCCCGCCGAACGCCTTTCGCCGTGGAACCCGTTGCCAGCAGGAGACGTGCAAAGCCGGTCAGCTCCTCTGTATTGAACTCCGTGGACGCGCCCATCTTGCGCAGATCGTCCATCAGACCCCGCGCCGCCGTTGCGCTGCCGAGGATATTGGTGAAGCCCTGCTCCAGCTTCTGAAACCGCGCAGCAACGCCTATACCGGAGAATGTGGCAATACCCGCGCCGATGGCCGTCACCTGCGCCAGCAGTGAGCCTGCCGCCCCCGCAGCCGCCATCAGAGGCGATTGCATCCGTTCGAGCGCAAGGCTTGCTTCCCGGCCTTTGGAGGCGGTCTTATCCACGGCGCGGTCTACGCGTGACAGTCCGCTCTCTACCGTGCTGACACCCGTCACCCCGATTTTTACAAGCAGTCCGGCGACTTCCATTTATCTGTCTTTCTGTTTCTCGTCCATAATGATAAGGCGGAGGAGGTTACGGTAGGAGACGCCCCGCAGCTCCTCCGGGAACCGATGCAGGTATTTTACGCAGACGGAGAATTCGGTTCCCCATTCTCGCCATCTTTTTTTTCCTCTTCCAGCGCCGCCCGGCTTCCCATCAGATGCGGGTACGCGTCATTGAACCGCGCCGCCAGATACGAGAAAAAAACCTTGTTCTTCTTCGCCAATCGCACATACTCCAGCGCGAGTGGCGGATCGTCTTTGCCTGGTTCCGGCGACACATGCCCCATCGCCAGCATCGCCACCGTCAAACGCAGGTTCTCCGGGAAGTTCGACGCATGGGAGCGCAGTTTCGCCGCATCCACCGGAATCTGGTACATCTCCGCAATATCCGGCTCGCGGTACGTCCACACTTTACTGCCTTCGGGCAGTCCGAAGAAGGAGGAGACATCCACCTGCAGAGTATCCGCAGGCAGTGCCTCCTGAACGCTGTCAATCTCAGCAGATAGGCTCATGCTTCCCTTTCCTACGTCGCGTCAATATCGCACTTGATGGAGATGTTTTCCGCCTGCGCGTTATCGCCCGTCGCCGTCCACTTCCACGACCCGATGATGCCACTCCACTGTCGGGGCGTCGCCAGCGTGGAGAGTTCCTTCACCGTCAACCGCGCAGGCCTGCCGATGAGCGTACCGGCGGAATAGTAGAACCATCCGGTGATGCCGACGAGCTGGTCAATGCGCAGATCGCTGCTGCCGCTTCCGGCCCGATGCTTCTTGCGCCGTCCGGCAAGCGGTTTCGTCATGATGATGTCCACGTTGTCGTCTATCTCCAGCGTGGTGGCGATGCCTTCGATGTTCACAGGCGCGCCCCAGGTCACCGTGCCGCCGCCTGCAGCCTGCGTACCGATCTCGATGGTGACCACTGCATCCTGGTCTATCAGTGCCATTGGTGTCTCCTATCCTGCAAAGCAGCGGTAGATGCCGCCTGTATGGTTGTAGCGCTTTCCTGCGCGTGTTTCGGTATATTCAATCGTCTGCACGCGCTTCCAGCGCAGCAGAACGCCGTCCTGCGTGTCTGACACGCCCTGCAACAGTTCATCAATGTTCGCCGCCAGATCGTCTCCGCTGAAAGCGTTCACCGGGAACGACTCGCCCTCGTTGACGGCCTTGATGAGTATCCTGAAATCGGTTCCACCTCGTGCGGTCAGCGCATTGAGGTCTATGCCCGACATCGGCTGAAAAATGATGTAGGGAAACGCCGCATCCTGTGGAGCCTGATGCGCGTACACACGCGAACCGCCGACCGCGATGATCTGCGTCAGCGTGTTATACAGCCAGGTCTCTACGGTTTGCAGCGTTCCGTTCATTTACTTGCTCTCTCTATCGCGTTCTGCAATCGGGTCTCAAACGGCTGCCGTTGCTCTTCCACGGCAGGGGTCAAAAACGGCTGTGCCGCGCTCTTGATCGTTCCCATCTCCACGTAAGGACCATAGTCCTGCCCGACTGCCACCATCGCCTCCAGCGTCGTCTCTGTCTGCGACGTGTCCGCCTGAATGGAGGCACGCAGCGCACCCGTGTCAACCGGCGCTTTCGCCTTCGCGCCTGCCTCTATCGCCAGCGCAGTCTCACGAACCGCCTTCGCCAGTTCTGCCTTCAGCCGGTTCGCTACGTCTCCGGCGATATTCTTTTGCAGCACGATCTCTACAGGCATTGTCAACACTTTCAGACAGTCAGAGCTGACTACGAGCCAAAGACGGCCATCACGCGCAATACCTGCGAGCCGGTTCCGGTGAGGTCAATGTTCTTTGCGGAACCGCCGACCGTCTGCGCGTTGCCTGCGCAATACAAGATCACGAACTGGCCGGGTTTCAGCGTGATCTGCCCGCTGCTGTCTCCAAAGAGCAGATAGCCGTTCGTCGCGCCGTCGGCAATGGTGATATTGTTCGCGTTGCTGACGGGGTTGACAAACACCAGATACCGCGCCAGCAGTCCGTTCATAGACTGCGTACCGCCGCCTGCCTGTGGCAGAGCCGTGAGGTCGATGGTTGCCGCGCCTGCGCTCAGAGTCACGTCCCATGCCGCACCTTTTGAGGCGGGAGGAGAGGTGCTGCCGTTGAGACTGGCATAGGCGGTAATGCCTGCCAGCAGGTCCGCAAGGGTATGCTGGATCGCCTTGTCTCCGGACGCATAGGCCACGTTGGTTTCCAGCGTTTCCACGACAGATAAGCTTAATGATGCAGTGACTGCTACAGACATGATTGATTCACTCCTTTGGTGCTATCGCACCTCATTGACAAAGAGGACGCCTAAAATCGGCTCGCTCTGATTAAGGTCTACATCCACGATCTCATAGGTGACGCCGTTGACGATGATGCGCTTCTCACTGGAGAGGCTCATGATGACGCTGCCCGGAACGTACAGGCGGAAGTTTGCGACGACGGTCACCTTATTGGCGTTGACGATCTCTATCGGGTCTTTCAGCCGCGCCACCCGGCATATCACGGTTCCGATCTCCGCCCATGTGACCGTTCGGCCTCCTCTGCCGTCTGAGGTAGTCGTCCTTCCTTGCACGCTGCCCGTGTCCGGCAGCGTTGCCTCCGCGTCTATGCGCAGTTCATCCAGTTCGTCCGGGTCGAGCATCAGAACAGCCTCACATTCGACAGGCCGTATCTCGGATCGTAATCGTCGGCGTTGACATTGATGTCTTCATAGGTGACGATCTGGCCGCTCTGCACGTCCATCTGCTCTTCCCACATCGCCGCCATCTCCAGACACTGCTTATGTATCTGCGAACGGCTCAGTTTCTGGTTATCGCTGCTGAAGTCGTACTTGGACGCGGCTTTCCCGGCCTTCAGTCGCCACGCCATCGCAATGCCTGCAGCCGTATCAAACGTAGGCGTCCAGTCTGTGTCGGTCGGCAGATAACCGTCTGCATCCTGGCGTTTTGCCGCCATCAGACAGTACTCGATTTGCCTCGCAGTGAGAACCGGAAAACTTTCCGCCTCCGCGTTGTCAATGATCTCCTGACGCGCCAGATCGGTCGCACTGGCCTCAGTTGGCACAGCAGGCTGCACGAGTATCAGGAACTCATACGTCTCCGTGCGCTGCAGGCTGTCTGCGGAGGCGGTCGCGCTCAAATTAATGCGCCCGTGATACTCTCCGTCCGTCAGCAGCGTACTGTCGAGGTTGTACCACGCTTCCACGGTCGCCGCCGCGCCTGCAGTCTGGCCACTGACGTTGCCGCTCAGCACCGACGTTCCCGCGCTGTTGAATATCGCAAAAGTCGGCGTGCCGTCAATGGTGAGCGTGCCTGTGTCTACCGTCATCCGCGCCCACAGAGGCGATTTGTCCGGTTTCTGCAGCGTGATCATTGCGGTTATCATGCCTGACCTGCCTTTTTCGTGATGCGTGTATCTCGCATGGCTGATACCTGCACGCGGTCTGTTCGCGCCGAGCGCGTACTTCCTCTGCCGGTCTGCGCTCGCACCGCGTCCACACTCGGTACCGGCTCAGAAATCGCTAAATTGCCGCCGGATGGCGCTGCTGCCGTTCCTGAGGGCAGATACCCTTCGGGGCGGTAGCCAACAGGCAGAATGCGCGGCAGATACATCAGACGGTACCCACCACGGCAGAGGAGCGCACGCCGTTGCTATAGGTGACCGTGAGCGCTGCCGTGCTTCCATCTTTGCGCCTAAACTCGATGACGCCTGCCGTGGCATCCCCGCTGATCTGCGCGTCTTTTTCCACCAGCACCGCGCGCATCAGGCGCAGGAACTGGCGCAGCGTCTCGCCACTCTCTACGCCGTTTGCAAGATCGAGGATTGCGGTCGCAATCGCGTCTCGCTCGCCACTGGTGAGCGTCATAGCCGCGCCTGCTGCTAATGCGCTATCCCGGATCGCTTCCGTGCTGTCGGTTGTCGGGTCGAACGTGCCACCAATATCCGAGGGGTTTGTCGCTGTCTTGCTCAACAAAGCCTTGAAATATCCGAGAACGGTATTGACGCCGGTGCCAGTGATGCCGCCCAGCCGGTTCAGTATCGTGGTCTGGTTTCGCGCGATTGCCACGCCATTCCCGGTGTCGTAATCGCCCATTGCCGTCGCCACGTTTGACTGTGTCGCCGTGTCGCCGGTCGCCGTGAATCCGTTCACTGTCACCTGCGGCCTGCCACTGGCAAACGTCCCTGCTGCGCCACCAAACTGCGTCACATTAACGCTGGCGACACCGTTCGTAAGGCTGATCTGTCCCGCGCCCGTTCCTGACTGCACTTTCGTCTGACCGGACGCGTTGACAGCCTCTGGCGGAGACTGTATGATCTCTTCTGCGACGATCCCGGCCTGCCCGACAATGCCCCAAAAGACCCGCAGCGGGAAGGTCCAGGTATCGTCCAGCGTGGCAGTGACGCGATACAATCCTGTCGTGGAGGCGGTTGCGTCTGCGTCTGCCGCTTCAGTGATGCCGGTATTGGTCGCGGCAATGCGGGTAGTGCCTCCCGCGTCCACGACCGAATAGCGGACCGATGCCAGCAGGTTTGCGAAGCCTTTACCGAATGCTGCAGAGAGAAGTTGGGTGTAAGTCGCCATCGGTTAGCCTTAGATGTCGTTGCAGAGGGCGAGTATCTTCTTATCCGGGTTAGCGTTGGCATTGGCCGCGCTGGTTGCCGCCACATTATTGCCCCCGTTATCGTCATAGAACTCCACGATCTTCTGCGCAGTGGTCAGGAAGGCGCGGTAGGCGGCGGCATCTACATGCTGATTGTCGCCGGTGAAATCCGCATCCACCAGCCCCGGCCCGCCCTGCACCTGCGAGGTGAACCCCTGCGCGAGAGCATCGGCGCGATAGGTGCGCAGGCGATGAATGAGGGCGCGGGTGTCCTTCGCTAATTCCACGCCCTGTGAAATATGGTTGCTCTTTTTCGAGGTCAAAACGGCCATGATAAAAACTCCTATGCGGCGGCGATGGTGGTGATCGTGCCGGACGACCCTCGGTATTTCAATGCGCCCGACTCCACGTAAAGGATGCCGCCCCCAGTCGGGTTGGTAGAGGGCACTGCTCCGGCGTTAGGAATGAATAGAACGTTTCGGCCTGAACCGTAACTACCCGCTCCGAACAGGCTGATATTAGCCCCACTTCCATCCGTGTCCAGACGTAATGCCTCCCGCGTTGTGGTGGCGTCTACCACAGAGAGCGTCAGTCTGCCTGCCCTGCTCGCATGAGTAGTCACACCCCAATCAGCATCAAGTACAGCGCAGATGACATCCGAGGTTGTGGAGGTTTTAGAGCGAAAGCCTATCGTGTAAGCATTCGCCGTGTTATTGTCACGCCCTATGTAGGCAATCGGAACAGTCTGCCCGCTGCGGCCTTTGACTATAAGCCCGGTTATACTGTCAGCATACGCTGCTCCAAAAGTCGCGATATGGTTCACGGAAAAAGGATAGCTAACGGCAATGCCGAGGCTGCTCATCCGAAATGTGGAATTACCTGCACCGAAAATATCGGTATATGCGGCACCTGCGTTATGCCCAACGGCAAATACCGTGTTGTTGCCACTATCGCGCACCAGTATGGCATTGTTGTTGTAGGAGGCAGGCAGGTCAACGCGAACTCCGACAGTAGACGTACTATCTGCGAGGATGTCCACCATCGTTCCAGAGGCGGTCTTATTCACGCCGACCTTACCTGTTACCGTCAGGGCAGACCCATTCCATGTCAGATTGGATGAACCACCAAACGCACCGGAATTATTAAATTGTACGTGCGTATTACTCCCGCCCGGAGACGGCACCCACACTGCTGTCATGGTTCACCTGCTGCTGCCACTGATCGCGTAATTTCAGGATTTCCTGCCCCGTCTGCGCGAACGCTTCGGGAGAAAGCTCCCGGAGTTCGTCTTGCGCCTGTCGTTCTTCGATGACGTTGCCGGAATCGTCTACCCTGCCCAGCGTTGTCACAATCTGAGTTTTGATGTGGATGATCTTCATGATTTCGGCTTGTCGTCTGGCCCGTTAACCTTGAGCAGCGTCGCCAAAACTGTCATAATCCCCGTGCCAATGACCGTAAGGAGCGGGTTGACGTTCTTCGTAGTCACATACTCCACCGTGGCGAGTATCAGCACCAGAGGAAGCGCTACGACGATCAGCAGGCGGATGATGAGCAGTTGCGTCTCATGGGTTTCGCGGTCGTTCGTCTTTGGCATCATCCTCTCCACGACTCTATCCAGAGGGTTGCTCTGCTTCTCTTTCACGCGCTCTTTCGCAACTCTGGTACTAATTTCCAAATCGGTCATTGCAGATTTCTCCTGTGATTTAGTCACAGGAGGTGCCTGATATGGAGTGCTTGGGTCTCCTGTGCAAAACTGTTCTGTTACCTATTTCACAGCAGCATCGGGGCAAACTGTGTTATCCTGATATGCTCGCTGAGGCTCAAGCATCCTCAGTGGGAAGTCGGGGCAGTCGGTTCCAGCCTTCTGCCCCGGCGCTGGCTCAATACTCACAACCTCCCCAGACGGAATATCTGGGGAGGTTTTTGTTTATCCCAGAACGCGCTGCGCACCGACGTTGCGAGCCAGCGTGACGCCATACAGCACGTCGAAACCCACGCGATATTCGCGCGCGTCGCCGTCGTACCACTGCAGCACCCGCAAGGTCAATCCGGTTCCGGTATCAGGATCATCGTCCGTCAACTGGTAAGCGTTGACGCCCTGACCAGGCGGAATGTCCGGGAACATGCGGGGACAGAACAACGCCGATTCCCGATGGAAGGCGAGGTTGTTCGTGGTGACGGTGCCCTGATTGGTCACGGCGCAGGTGCCAGTGTAGGCCGTGCCTGCTACGCCTTCTGTCTGGTAAACCAGTGCAGACGGATAGTTGAGCGCACCCAGAGCAAACGTCACATCAATGGCGGTGATTGCCGCGCCAGCAACAGAGACGGTGCTGGCCCCCATGGTGATCGGATCGGTCAGCGCACGCAGCGCCGTCTGGATATTGGAGACCAGAGTCGCGGCGGTCGAGTTGAACGCAATATCCGCCGTCTCGAAGCCGTTCCAGACGAGCCGGAAGGTTTCACCGTTGTTGCCGCCGACGAAGTTCAGGCGCTGCACACAGGTTGCAGGCGCTACCTGTGACATGAACGTATCGAAACCGAAGATCGGTCCCAGTTCGCCTGCCCGAAGCGCTTCCGGCGCGATGAAGTTGAAATAGCCGCGCAGTTCGGAATCACCCAGGAGCGCAACATGGTCTTTGGGCGATACGACGAGGTGACGGCCATCCACCGGGATCAGGCGGTCATTGAAGTTGCGCACGGTCGTGCGAACCACGGCAGCCGTCAGATCGGTGCCAGCCGTACCGGAAAAGGCTGTTGCGCCCATCAGCGCCGCGATGGTATCCTGCTCGATGGCGCGAGACATACCGGCAATCGCGGAACTCATCAGGGACTGCATCGTCTGCGGGTTCGCCTGCGCCTTGGTGATGTCGCTGACAGCGAAGTCCACGGTGCGATGCGTGTTCAGGGTGACGGTGACTTTGGACAGGTTGCGAGGGGACTGCTTTGAGACGTTCGACGACGCCGATTTGCGGGGGGCGTTGAACGATCCGGGAACCGGGACGGTCAGGGTATCGCCTACGTTGAACGCCTGCGTGTAATCGGTATCACGAGCGACGCGGCGGGTAACAGGCAGCATCGGCTTGAGCAGTCTCAAACCTTCCTGCGCCCATATCTGAGGGACAAACCCGCCCTGTTGTGCAAGGGTCAGTAACATGTACTATGCTCCTTCGGGGCGGGTTAATACCGTCCCCTAATCGGTGATGCGCCCTTCACGCAGCGCGACAAGGATAGCAGCACGGTTCTCGTTATAGAACTTCGTGTCTGAAATCTGCGCGCGCGAAAAGACCTGTGTTTGCGCTCCTCCATCCCGTGCAGGGTTGGCAGAAGAGCCGCCAGAACCCGGAAGAGCGGTCGCAGACGACGCGGCCTGCTGTCCGACCATAAACGGCTTGTCTTTCACCAGTTGCGTCAGCAGATCGCTGACGTTTTCCGGCGTTCCGTTTCCGTCAAAGGTGACTTTGCTCTGAATGGCGAACGCGGCCATTTCCGGGTCAATGATATTGAGCTTTCGCGCTTCTCGCTCAATGACGAGCGTCATGCGGTCGCTCTTGAGTTGCGCTTCGAGAGCAGCGTTGCGCTGGGTAGTCTCCTGGACTGCCTTCTGCAGCTTTTCTGTCTCGCTCAGTTTTTCGTTCTCGTACTTTTGAAGCTGTGCCGTAAGTTCAGCCAGTTGCTTCTCTTGCGCTTTAGCCGTCTTCTCAAACCCTCTCAGGTTCTGGATCGTCGCCATCGCGCGGTCACGATCAAACGGTTCCTCTGCCGGGGGTGCGGGCGTCTCGCTCGCTGCAGGCGTCTCGCCTGTTGGGTCTGGCATTGGTGTCTCCTTGCCCGATGTGGGCTGTGTTGTTTGGTGCAGACGCAAAAAAGGCCGCGCCCCACGTCGCCATGACGTGAGATGCGGCCTGAATGCCTCAAATCTGCAGTTGTGAACAGTATAACGTTATGGTGTCGGAATTGTCAAGAGGTTCGTAAATGCGCCTTAAATCGCGCCTCTTCCAGACTGAGCGTGAAACGCCCTTCGCCCCATCGCTCCGAGTGCGATCTGCCGATGAAGTCCTCCAGCGTCACTTCGCCTTTGCGCCATGCCTCCGCCGCCTTAATGCCGAGAACAGCCTCCTGCGTCTCCGCCGACTGTGCCTGAAGCCAATCCTCGCCGGAACGTAGCGGCGGCGCGCCTTCGACCACGGGAACGACCGCACAGCGACAGTTGTGTGATATAATATTATTGGCAATGTACCAACCTTCCGAAGTCTGGAGATTATACACATGACCGCTAAATGGACGCCTCCTGATATGGATGATTTTATCCGTCGTTACCTGTCCGGCGAAAGCCGTAAGAAACTCGCTTGCGCTTATGGTGTCACCGACAAAGTAATCAAACGCATTCTCATTGAGCAAGGAATTGCGCTTAGGGACGATAGTATCAGGCTTGATATGGATGAACCTCTGATTGTTGCTTCTTACCAGAGCGGCAAGTCTGAAAATAGCATCGCTGATGATTTCAACATATCGCGCAATGTAGTTCGGAGAATACTGCTTCAAAATAATGTTGCCGTGCGAGATTGTGTTGAAGCTAACCGACTGATGATGCAACAGAGAACGACTGAGCAAAATATTCAGAACGTGCAATCTGCTCAAAGAGCCAGAAGAGGAAGCAAAGATACTATCGAAACTATGATGAGACGCGCACAAACGAGACAGCGAAAGCAAACTCATGTTTCGCCTTATGAATTGCTCTTCAAGGAATGGCTTGAGAAGCGGGGTATTGAAAGCATCCCTCAGCAAGCGATTGGCACGTACAATGTGGATTTGGGAGCCTTCCCCGTCGCCGTGGAAATTTTCGGCGGAAGTTGGCATAGTTACGCTGACCATGCCGCTCGCGCCCCTGAACGTTTTCGCTACCTCCTCGATTCGGGTTGGAACGTTGTTATAGTATGGGTTGACCGAGTGAAGTATGGAATTAGCATTGATTGCGCGGATTACATCGCCGCCTTCGTTAAGCAATCCCGCAGCAATCCATCCTTGCGAGGTCAGTATCGGGTGATTTGGAGTGACGGAAAAGAGGTTCCCACTGACCGTCTCGACATCAATAATCTCTCCCTCGTACCATCGCGACGTTGACGCCTGGACGGGAGGGGTTTGGATCACCGTACCAGAGGGGAAACAGTTGACATGTGACCCAAACGGCGTTGTGAGTGGAAAAACCTTCCCGTGCATCGCGAGACACACGCGACATGTCCGAGGTGATAGAGAAGCCATCCAACGCCAACCACTGACCACATCCGCATTCTCCTCATAGGTTCGCAGGGACGCCGAACGGTAGGCTCTGAGCGTTTCCGTCCGGGCGATTGTCTGAGCGCGTGTCAGCCCGATATCCAATACCTGCCGTATCTGACGCCCGATGTCACGCGGGGAGGCTCCCGTCGCAATACCGGCGATCAACGCCTTTCGCATTCCTTCCGACGCCTGACTGCCGAAGTCATCGAACAGACGACGCAGCGGAGAACCGTCCTGCAGCGCGCCTACCAGATCGGTCAGGCTCTCGACGGGCAAGCGGTTCCAGTTCGTCGTGATGGCAGGCATGACGCGCCCTGCATCCTCCAGCGCGGCAAAGGCCAGTTGCTTCGTATCGTCCTGAGAGCGCACCACGGCATTCTGCTGTTCACTGGTGACACGCTGCTCTGCCAGACGCGCAAAGACGGCCATCTCTGCCGACGCCTGCGCCTGCAGCTCCTCCAGACGCTGCTGCCGGAACAGCCATGCCTGCGAGATGACCGCGCCGTTTGCCTTCGCCTCCGCCATCGCCTTGAGCAGCCGGTCAAGCTGCGCCTGTGTCGCGTTGAAGGCGACTTTGTGAGCGTTGAAAAGGTCGGCAGCGGCACGGGAGTTGCCCTGCAGCAGCTCGCGTCTCAGCGCATTCACCGCATCCGTCAGCCGGCTCATGGCTGACTCTGCATCACATGACTGCCGCCATACCGCATGCGGTCTCGCAATGCAGAGCTGACGACTTTGCTGATGGCTTCTTCGACGGTAGTGGCGGCGCAGCTCATTCCGTAGATGGCGTCATCACCACAGTCCCAGGAATTCTCCCCTTTGCCGGGAACGGGCACTCCTTGAGGAATGTCAATATCCGCCGTCATCCGGACAAGCGGAAACGGCCAGCGACGCCGCTTCCATCGGGCGCATTCCAGGGTGACCGTCGCGGGATAGCTCCCTTCCGGCATCGGAATCACCACACTCTGCGCGTTGAGTTTTTTGCAGGAGTACTCCTGTCTCCCGAGCAGAAGGTCAAGCGGATAGACGACAAAATCTCTCCATCGTGGGCGTTTGCCGTGCAGGTCATCCTCGGCCACCCACAAATGGAACCAGATGCCGCCGTTATGGACGGCGATCTCCAGCGTGCGTCCCTGATAGAACCAGTGGTCGTGCGTCAGCTTCTTTTTGAAGTTCCACGTCAGCAGTCCTTCCACATAGAGCCATACCGCAAACAGAGGGCAGGCGATCTTCACCATGCAGTCGTGTTCGCTATAACCGCCGAACTCTATGCCGATGTGCGTGAACCGCGACGGGAACGACCATTCTGTTCCGATGCAGAAGGAGTGTCCCAGATGCAGCCACGCACGCGCATGCCGCCAGATACTTCCATAGCTGCCATCGGCGCGTTCGTTCTCATTGGAGATATGCCCGTAGATCTCGCGCTTGAAGAGTCGTTCTAACAGACGAAAGTGTTTCATGATAGTCCTCCTGGGGTAGTGGTCGGCACATTGCCCTGCGGAGGAACGTTGCCACGATCAAAAGCCGTCTGCGCGGTCATTTGTGCAGCCGCTGCCTCCTCCGCCTTTCGCGCTTTCTCTTCCTCCCAGTCGTAACCGAGATCGGTGATGATGGTCTGCTTGCTCACTCCTAACTGTTCCAGCAAGACACCCGTTTCCGTTTTCTCGGGCATGTTGGACGGCAGCGGGTCCGGCCATGACGTTTCACAGGTCAGTCCCGGATGCCCCATGATTTCCAGCAAGGCGCTGTTGAGCGCGTCCAACATATCGCCATAGAGATGCTGCTTTGTGCAGATACGCTGAATCAGAGGCTGATACCGGATACGCAGCGCCACGCCACTCATCTGGCCGTTCGCCTCCATGCGTCCGAGCGCGATAGGGGGGATTGACGCGAGCGACATCAGGTTTTCATCCAGATACATCAGAAACCCGAGGGAGAAATTACCATCTCCCTTCATTTCGAGCGTTCCTAATTTTGCCTCCGGTCGGGGCAAGAATACAATGTCATCCACGCCCATCTCTAAGCGGTCGGTTTTTGCATTGAGACCGCTCGCATAGGTTTTCGGATGCGCATGGAAGCGGATAATCCGCGCCGTATTGGACGCAATGAAGTTCCGGGAGTGCAGCAGCTTGCGAATGTCAGGGGGAAGGTCCGACAGACCAAAGAACTGATTGGGAACAGGCCAGTTCTGGCAATGAAAAATCGGCGCGAAGCGGTACGGCCAGGAGACGCGCGCCTCCTCCTGCCAGTTCTCACCGCTGTCTGTGGACACCTGGTCTAATATGACCCAGCCGTTGACGATGTTGCCGACTGCATCCAATCCGCCGACCGGCTCAATCACCTGGCGCTTCTGTACTTTCGCCGTGCTGTCGGGATTCCAGGTGATGACGTAGCGCAGAACGCGCTCAAAATCCTCCGGGTCGCATTCCGGTTCCACCAGTCCCGGATCGAGGTTGATGAGACGAGGATAGGGCAGTCCTGCATCGAGTTTGATCTTCACGAAACAGTGACCGGTGACGCTGCCGTTTAGCCCGATATTGTGCAGCAGGGTCTGTTTGTGGTTCCATTCCCAACAGGCGTCCAGCAGCTCCTGACGCGGGTCTTTCTGGCTTTCCTGCGTCGTATCTTCACGAGCCTCCTCGACATGGAAGCAGACATCTCCGCCGAACAGAAAACTGATGTTCTTATCCACGACGATTTTGCCAAAATTCAGCTTGATGTTATCGTCCGGCTGCCCCATCTTGACCCCAAGCGGATTCTCCATCAGGCCATAATAGGCGCGCCATGCCTCGCGTATGTCGTT
>CALMES010000071.1 GCA_937863435.1 uncultured Candidatus Peregrinibacteria bacterium | reverse complement strand
AAGCTGTAGTGATCGATACCGATTTTCTGCGCGATTTACCCGATGCATTATTGCACGAAGGATTGGTGGAAGTCGTGAAGATTGCCGCCATGCGTGACAAAAAATTCTTTGAGTGGCTCGAAAAAAATCTTGCGCAAGTATTGCAAAAAGATGAAGTAAGCCTCACTCATTGTGTTACGACAGCAATCTCACTCAAGGCAAAAACAGTGGAGGAAGACGATAGTGATACGCTTGTTCGGTTGTATCTGAACTTCGGTCATACGGTTGCACACGCTGTCGAAGCTTTGTCGCAGTACTCGTTGTCGCACGGTAAAGCCGTGAGTATAGGTATGATTGCCGAAATGAAAATGGCAGAATTTACTGAAACTGATCGCGTAAAATTATTATTGCAACAACTCACTATGCCTGTTGCGATTCCGGCAGAATTCAAAAAAGATGATGTGTGGAATTTGATGAAAAACGACAAGAAGAATACGAAAGGTGACATACGTATTGCCGTGCCGAAAAAATTGGGAGAAGGGGAGGTTCGGTCGATTCAAAAGGAAGATTTTGATTCTTTGTTTTCTCAGAAATGAATTGTAAATTAATTGATCTGACGGCCCTCACCCTAACCCTCTCCCGCGGGGAGAGGGAATATTGTGATGATGGATTTATGTCAGAAGATTCAATTGGTATTTCATTCTTCATTTTTGTTTAGTATTTAGAATTTTGATCTTCTATTTTTTGACCCTAGGGGTCCCCTTCGGGGTCATTTGTATCTTGTATCTTGAAATTTTCCGTCATGCAAAACCCTCTCGCCATCGCGCCGCTTTCCCTTCCCTTCGCCACATCGTTTGCGATGCCTGGCAGTAAGTCGATGGCCAATCGCGCGATCATCGCCGCCTGTCTGGCCGAAGGAAAAACAATCATGACCAACGCAACAGCATGTGATGACGTGGTGCTGATGGTCAAAAATTTACAACTGATGGGATTCAATCTGCGATGGATCGATGAGGCAAAAGGTGAACTGGAAGTGATTGGCGGCATTCCGCCGGCAAAAACGTCAGACGAATTTGTCGAACTTTTTTGTGAGAATGCCGGTACCACAGTGAGGTTTCTCACATCTCTCGCCTGTCTGGTTCCGGGTCGATGGATGATCACAGGCAATGAACATATGAGCAAGAGACCGATTGGAAATCTTATTCAGACACTCCAATCCATGGGCGCCGATATAGAAGATTCCAGTGGCTATTTGCCGCTGCGAATTCGCGGAGGTAAGTGGAAAGGTGGAGAGGCGCAGCTCGATGCAAGCAAGAGCAGTCAGTTTCTTTCATCCTTATTATTAGTTGCTCCGAAATTGGAAAAAGGACTATCGATCACGCTCACGTCTACTCTCGCATCACCATCATATATTGAACTGACAGAACAGATAATGAATACATTTGGAGTGCAGATAGATAGAGATGCAGATTTAGAAAAGGCGAATACTTTTTTTGTACATAATCAGAATTATACGTCACCCTCAGTAGTTGCCATCGAAGGAGATTGGAGTGCGGCTGGTGCATTTCTTGTCCTGTCGGCACTGACCGGAAGTTCGATCGATTACTCGAATCTGAATTTTACATCGTCGCAAGGCGATCGCTCACTCGTCGACGGTATGAAAGCACTGAGCGAACCCGGGGATTACACGGTCGACTGTACCGATCTTCCGGATCAAGTGATGAATCTGGCACTCTTTTGTGCCTTCAGATCCGGAACCGTCACGATCACAGGTGCGAAAAATCTGCGCATCAAAGAGTGTGACCGATTAGCAGTGACGGCATCGGAATTATCGAAAGTCGGCATCGATATCAAAGAGCACGACGACGGACTGATTATCAAAGGCAATCCCTCGCTCCTGGCATCAATCGGACAAACAAGTAAATCGCATGTCCTCGATCCGCACGACGATCATCGCATGGCAATGCTGTTTGGTGTTCTGGGATCGCTCGTGCCCGGCATCAGCGTCAAAAATCCGAGTTGCGTCTCCAAAAGCTATCCGCAGTTCTTCGCCGATCTCGCATCGTTGCATCATCACATAAAGCCGATTGTCATTATCGGCATGCGTGCGTCGGGCAAGAGCAATCTTGGTCGCAGGCTGGCGTCGTCGCTGCATATTCCGTTTATAGATACGGACACCATGATCATGAAAAAAGCCGGTATGCCCGTAGCAGAATTTGTCGCACAAAACGGTTGGCCCGTGTTTCGCGAGCTGGAAGAGGAAGTGATTGCCGAGAACCTGAAATCCTGTCACGTGTTGGCGCTTGGCGGCGGAGCGATTGAATCCGAAGCCACGCGCAAACTCATCAAGAAAAATGCCATCATCATCTGGGTCCAGACAACCGCCAAAGGCACGCTCGAACGGCTGCAGATTGCCAAGCGTCCGCAACTGACCGATTTGCCGCTGGAGCAGGAAGTAGCTCAGCTGCATGAGCGGCGCGATCCGTTGTACGCTCAATTGAGTACCATCGCATTACCAGATACAGTTCCTTTTGGCCAGCAGGTTGCGTGGTTGAGTGCTAGGCTGCAATCAATGGCGAGGTATTTTAACCTGCATACTCGTCAGTATGATTTCTCCTCGATTGTTCCCACTGCAAAGCCACATTTTACAAAGCGATTGATTCATCATCCATCTCGGCCACCCCATTCAAAATCCTGAACATGCTCGTCGTCACACTTCCTTCCTCGGCCGCGCGTCATCCATTGCGTTTTGTGCAGAAGGTTCAGGAAATGGGGGCACAGGTGCTCGAAATTCGTGGCGACATAACGCCCCTTGTCGAGCCTTTCAATTGCCCTCTGCCGATTCTTGTTTCACCGCGAGGATCGATGAAGTTGGAGGTGATCGCACAGCTACAGCCCTCGTACATCGATCTTGAAGTGGATGAAGAAATGCCGGCTCTAAAGGGACCGGCGATCATCCGCAGTTACCATCATCACGAACTCACGCCGTCTTTTGACAAGCTCAAAGAAATTGCAGAAACTCTGATCGAACAAAAAGGCGAGATCATCAAAATAGCAACGACCATTCGTGAGTATTCAGATCTGATCACACTCGATCGATTGCAGAAATCACTTCCAAACAATCAGCAAAATATTATCCTGGGCATGGGTGATAAAGCACATCTTTCGCGTATGACATCGCCGTGGCGCAATGCGTTTACGTACACCTATCTCGACGGCACCGATAAGGCTGCAACAGGTCAGTTGCCACTATCGGTGTATCGGAAAATGACGATCAATCAGGAAAAGAAAAAAGGAAAATCAGCATTGCCATACATGTTTGGAACGATTGGGGCACAGCAAGTAACCGCTAGTCTAAGCCCGCTTATTCACAATACGCTCTATTCGCTTCACGAGTACAACGGCGTCTTCAGTATTTTTCCGACGCAAGATTTCGACGAAGCGTGGGACGCACTCACGCAACTTGGCGTGAATGGATTTTCCATCACCGCGCCCTGGAAGCGCAAAGTGATCGACCGGTTGAGTCGTCTCGATTTTCTGGCAGACAGATTGCAGTCAGTGAATACGGCAATCAAAGAAGGGGATGAATGGGTCGGCTACAACACCGATATGCACGGCCTCATTGCCGGCTACCCGTTTCTTTCCGAGTGTAAACGTATCGCGATTATCGGCTCTGGTGGCGTGGTTCCGGCTGTAATTGGTGCGTGCGAAGATCGTAATAAGGGTTGCCGCGTCGAAGTCTTTGCGCGCAATGCAGCAGCACTCGCAGAGCTTGCCGACCTTCATCAGATTCACACATTCCCGCTCGATCGTCTGCATGCGGCTGAATTTGATTGTGTCATTTGCACCGTGACCGAAGATATTCCCGTGGTGCTTCCCAAGACAAACTGGGGACATCACGCCATCGACCTGCGCTACGGAAAGAAGACGAAGTTTCTGATGACCGCAGCCGACAGGGGATACATTTGTCACGATGGTTTGCCGATGCTCATCGAACAGGCTCTCAAGCAATTTGAAATTATGACGAGTATCAGCGCAACGCAAGAAGATAAGGAAAGAGTGGAAGAAGTTATTAAATTTAAAAAATAACAAGATACAAGAAACAAGCATCAAAAAATTCGAAGAACCAAGAACCAAATTCGAGACAGGATCGAAAAACGAGAAACGAATAACGAAAAAACCTTTCTAACCCCAATCTTCATGTCATCAAATACTCTCGGAAAACTCTTTCAAATCACCACCTTCGGCGAATCTCACGGCATCGCACTTGGTGTTGTTATCGACGGTTGTCCGGCTGGCATTGTGCTGAGCGAGGAAGATTTTCTGTCCGAACTCGCTCGTCGCGCTCCAGGGCAGAGCGCTCTTACCACTCCGCGCAAAGAAGCCGACAGTCCGAAAATTCTGTCGGGCGTGTTTGAGGGAAAGACGACCGGCATGCCGATCACGGTCATTGTCGAAAATACGAATCAGCAATCAAAGGATTACGAGGCATTGCG
This sequence comes from uncultured Candidatus Peregrinibacteria bacterium, assembly GCA_937863435.1. Lineage (GTDB taxonomy): Bacteria > Patescibacteriota > Gracilibacteria > Peribacterales > Peribacteraceae > JAGOTD01. The sequence continues at coordinate 7,756 of CALMES010000071.1, read as the reverse complement.
ATCAACTTTTCGTCCTGGGCATGCGGATAAAACGTATCTCGACAAGTTCGGACGAAGAGATCACCGTGGCGGTGGACGCTCATCTGGCCGCGAAACAGTCGCACGTGTGATTGCCGGTGTCGTGGCTAGAAAAATTCTTCCATCTAAGACCGCAATCATCGGTCATACCATAAAAATTGGCGCGCACGAAGCGATGACGTTTGATGCAAAGGTCATTGAGAAAAATCCGCTGCGTTGCGCGGATCTCAAAGTGGCAAAACTGATGGAAGAGTATGTACTGGGTTTAAAAGAAGCGCACAATTCCACTGGCGGACTTGTGGAAATTCGCGTGCAAAAACCACCGAAGAACCTGGGCGATCCTGTCTTCGGTAAGCTCAAAAATCGGCTGGCGGATGCCATTATGAGCATTGGCGCTGTCACGGGTTTTAGCTATGGCGCAGGTTTCGATGCCGCCGAAATGACAGGCATCGATTACATTGAAGATTCCGACAATTTTGGTGGCATGCTCGGCGGTATTTCTACCGGCGAGGATATTGTTCTGACAGTCAGCATCAAGCCGTCTACGTCTGTCGGCGAGATCGCCAAAAAAGGTCGTCACGATCCCTGTATTGTTCCGCGCGTTATTCCCGTTTTGGAGGCCATGGTTGCAATCGTGATGGCAGATTGTTACCTGATGCAGAAAGCGTATGAGTGAGCAATATACATCCGCAGCCGGGACGCCGCGTCCCGGAGCGAGAAGAGCGAATTACGAATTTCGAATCACGAATTACGATCATCTGCATTCAATTATTACCTCATCTCACTATGACATCATTAGAATCAATCAGAAAAAAAATCGATGAAATTGATACAGCTATGCTAGCGCTCGTCGCTCTGCGCATGGAGCAGTCGAAACTCATCAAGGCACATAAGCACGGTCAGCCGATTCAGGATGCTGCGCGTGAATTGCATCTGCAGAAAAAATGGAATGCCCAGGCGCAGGTGCTTGGCATCGAACCGACATTGGCGTTGGAAATGCTCGATTTATTGCTGACAGAATCTCGTAACCTTCAGGCTGATACGGATTAATCATTCATCGCAGCCGCGGCAAGAAATGCCGCTCTGCTAATTTATATATTTCTTTGGTCTATGAAACTCCTCCTCCTCGGTCCGGCCGGCACTTTTTCGCACCAGGCGGCTCTTCAATTATTTCCAGACGCAGAAATTACATTCGCCAGTAATTTCGATGATTTGTTCGAAACATTGGTCGTTGATTCTCGTTCTAGGACCGCGGCCACGAAGGGCCGCTCTGCAGGTGAGGGAAGCAAGAATGTCTATCAAAATAATCATCTACTCGGATTTGCGCCGATTGAAAACAGTTTGCATGGCTCAGTCGACGAAATTCTCGATCTGCTGCGCGAAACGGACATCAAGCTTTGGCGTACATATGATGTCGCTATTCATCACGCATTTGGCTGTAAAGATGTCTCAAAGATCACGAAAGTGTTAAGCCATCCTCAAGCACTCAAACAATGTCGTCTCTGGCTCAAGGCGAATTATCCAAAGCTCGAACATGTTGCAGTCACGAGCACAGCAGCGGCTATTCAAACTGCACTCGTGCACACGTCATCCGCCGCAATTGGTGTGGCCAAAACCATGAAAGATGCCGGACTGCCAATCGTCGCAGAGGCAATCGAAGGCCAGGACAACACGACGCGGTTTGGAATCGTTTCGGCAGTCGATCCGTTTCCGGATTTTAAGCGCACGCAGATGAGCATTGTTCTCCATCCGCGCGGCGATTATCCGGGCTTGCTTCACAAGCTCCTCACCTCGTTCAAGGTATACGACGTAAACCTCACGCGCATCGAAAACCGGCCGGTTGGCTCGAAGATAGGGGATTACTATTTTTTCTTAGATTTCTTTGGTGCAAGCGCAGATGTCCGTACACAAAAAGTGCTCACAGAGCTTCAGGAATTGGCGGAAGTGAAAGTACTGGGAGAATGGTGATCCGAAGATTTTTTGCATTGATTGTCTGTCGAGACGCGCCGGCGATTTGAAGAAAATGGAAAAGTCATAGCAGTTGAAAGGTATTGAACTAGCCGGCGCGTCTCGACAGACGTACTATCATTCCATGCCACAATCCTGGGACTTCTCTGCTCTCTCGCCGATCGATCCGGATCCCATCTTCGCCATAACAGCCGAAGCGATTGCTGCCGGTCCGAGTGCGATCAACGGAACAATCGGCGTTTTTATGGATGAAGACGGAAAAGTGGCGATGTTTCCGAGCGTTAAGAAAGCGCTGGAAGATTTAAAAAATAATTTATCTGACGTCAGTTACAGCTATCCGGCACTCACTGGCATCCCCGAATTCCGATCATCGATCGAAAAACTCATCTTTGGCGATGGCCAAACTGTTGCCAGCATTGCGTCGACAGCTGGAACGGGCGCTTTGGCATTCAACTTGCGCCTGGCATCGCTCATGCATCCGGATGCAACGGTTATTCTCTCTACGCCGGCTTGGGCGAATCACCTTCCTATTTGCCATGCCAATCATCTGCATGTCACCGATGTGCCGTATTGCGATATCACTGGAAAGGTGACCATCGATCCGATTATCGATGCAGCCAAGAAAGCAACGAAGCCAGTCATTCTCCTTCTCCAGGTCGGTTGTCATAATCCAACCGGTTTGGATTTTTCGGAAGATCAGTGGAAGGAATTAGCAGATTTTTTTACCGGCCGCGATTGTCTGGCTATTTTGGATTTTGCCTATCAGGGCTTTAAAGACGAACCGGAAAAAGATAGCTGGCCGATCCGCTTATTCGCTGAGAAAAAGATTCCACTTCTCGTTGCCTGGTCGGCATCCAAGAATCATTCGATCTATGGGCTGCGCTGCGGATTGTCGGCTGCTGTCGTTCATGACGCTGAAACCAAGAAAAAAATCGAAGTCTACTACTCACGCATTTCGCGTGGGATGCATTCCGCTTCACCCATTTTCGGTCAAAGAGTTGTTGCGACCGTGCAGCAGAAATATCAGAAAGAATGGTTGGATGATCTGGCGGCAGCGCGCAAAGTATTAGTAGCCAAGCGTCAGACAATGAAGGAACATCTGCCGAAATCATTCCAATCAGCGTTAAATGGATACGGCATGTTTGCCACGTTGCCGCTGTCGCGCGATCAAGTGTTACAGCTCAAAAATGAACAAAAAGTGTATTTGGCAGTCGATGGCCGACTTAACATTGCTGGCATCCATATGCGGAGAATTGAGGAAATGTGTGAGAAAATTGGGGGAATAATTGCATAATTTAATTTATATTATATAATAATAAAGATCTGTACTCGATGTCAGTCCTCGTTGGATTGCCTGATGGCAGATCATCACGCGTTCAATAACCACGAAAGGGTTATTATGGCGATTCTCCGACGATGGTGGGATGGAAAGCGGTCTTCTGCCAAGAAGATCAGGAAGTTCCATCGTAATCTGCCGATTCAACTGTCTTTCGAGACGCTGGATCAGCGGTGACCGAACCACCATCAGGGATGAGATTGGCTCAAGATGAGCTGCGTGATGCTCCGTCTTCCCCTTTCGGGGGAGACGGAGCGTTTCATGAATAGTCCTGTATAATAAAATCCTATGTTTACCGGAATCATCGAAACCACCGCGCAAGTCATGGAAAAATCTGACGATACGCTCACGCTTAAACGTCCGCCTAGTTTTACTGATATCAAGATCGGCTCCAGTATCGCAATCGGCGGTGTATGTTTAACAGTTATCGAAATGAATGATCAGCAGATATCGTTCAATGTGATTCCTACCACGTGGCAAAAAACACGTCTGGGGGATCTCAAAATTGGCGAACGCGTGAATCTCGAACGAGCGTTGGCGGCAAACGGCCGTTTTGACGGACACATTGTTCAAGGCCACTGCGAAGGAGTGGGAATTGTCGAAAATATTATGGAAAATGAACATCCGATATTTGTTATCAGTACGCCAAAAGAATTGGTGCAATTTATTGTTCAACATGGATCGATTACGATCGACGGAGTCTCTCTCACCGTTGCCGGTTGTTCGGAACAATCATTCTCCGTGGCATTAATCCCACTCACACTGCGTGAGACAACATTTGGCAGATTGAAGATTGGCGACAAGGTGAATCTGGAAACGGATATTGTGGCGAGATATATTTTGAAACGGGGTGGGGAGAGGGGATGATTAGCTGGAAAGGTAAAGCGAGTAAGGCGCGTATAGCGGGTAATAGTTGTCATTCTTAGAATATTGGAATAGTGGTATTTGATTGACTGACCCGCCTTACCCACAATACCCTCAATACCCGCCTTACCCTTTTTATGCACGACTCCTCTCTCCAGTCTTCGGCTGCTGTCCACATCAATCCTGCCTGGAACGTTGCGATTATCCGTTCCATTTGGCACGGAGAATGCACGCAGTCACTCAGTGACGACGCGGTACAGCATTTGCTGTCACTTGGTATGAGTGATCGCAATATTCTCACGCTCGATGCACCGGGTTCCTTCGAAATTCCGCTGCTGTGTGCCGAAACTATCAAGCATCAGCATGTGGAGGGTATTATCGCTTTTGGTGTGATTGTCCAGGGCGAAACGCATCATGCCGAGATTATCGCGAGCGAAAGCGCGCGTGCCATTATGGATTTGCAGATGCAGACAGGCGTTCCCATCATCTATGAAATCCTGTTTGTCGAACATATCGATCATGCCAAGGCGCGTTCTATCGGCTCTGGAGGCAAAGGGAAGCTGGCGGCAGATACATTGCTGAGATCGCTTGCGCAGGTGGATAAATTGCGTCTTTAAGATATTGAGCACAGGAAGTGTTCAAGGTACTGTTTGGGGTATCTCTTCTTCCCTTTCGTTATGCGCTCTTTCCGCAAACTGACTCTTGCAGTCACTGTTCTTGTCTTAGCTCCGATGCTCGTGTCGGCCGCTCTCTTTACGGATCTGTCAACGACTGATCCCAACTACGAAGATATTGTCGCTATGGCGAATCTCGGCGTCGTAAAAGGATACGACGACGGCAGCATAAAATCCGGCAATAAAATAAACCGCGCTGAGTTTGCAACCATGCTGACGCGCGCGCTTGGTGTCACGCCGCCGAAAGTAACGGTGAGCAAATTCGTCGATGTGCCGACGTATACATGGTATGCCGATGTCATCGGCTATCTGTCCGACCCAAAAGTCGGAGTGCTGACAGGCTACGCTGATGGCACGATGAAGCCGGAAAAGCAGGTTACTTTTGCCGAAGCGCTGGCTATGACCATGCGTGCGTTCAAGATTGCCGTACCGGATACAACGGCTGATTCCGCCGCTGTATTGAAATGGGTGAATGCATCGACATCCGCCTGGTACACCAAGTATCTGGCAGCCGGCTATAACAACGGCATGCTGCCGGTTCGCGGTCAGGATATGGCACATTTCAATCCTGATTCCCCGCAGACGCGCGGTCAGACTCTGGGTATTTTGAACGCCGGCATTATCGCGGCCAACAAAAAAGGAGAGGCAAACAGCACGTCCGCCTCGTCCTCGAGTGCATCGGATGGCACTGCCTCGGCAGCTTCGTCCAGATCTTCCGGCTCATCCCGTTCGTCTGTTTCCTCTGCGGCGTTCAATTTCAAAAACGTCAGCATTCCGTTTACTGAGGCCGGCACACAGACATCCATGTCGTACTTTTTCAATCTGACCGACAAGCGCACGGTGCTGTCGATCAGCATGATGCTCACGGGTTACTACGATGCAACCTTGTCGTGCCGTTTGTATAAACTGGAACAGAGCGGCACCCCGAATCAGCTGAATTCCAGCGACGACCAGAACTATATAACATACGAATATTACCTCGGTGTCGCCTCAAGCGGCCGTTGTGACATGATGCCGGCACTCGGGCCTGGAAAATACCAGCTGGAAGTTCACAGTAACAAAGCAGGTGTAAACTATTCGGTTGTTGCAAAGAAGGCCGACGGTTCGGGCAATGACGGCTTTGTGGATGCAGTAGGCCTGAAGTTCAATGTCGCGCGAACGGCCGTCATGAACGCCGGTGACATCTATGATGCGTATCAGTTTACCATCGCCAAGCAGGGAACGTATCTGGTGGAGTTAAGCGGCGTGAACACGGTATCGGGCATTGTCTATCAGCCTGCCGGTGTGACAGATGACAGCTTCTCGGGCCCCGAAGTCAACAAGCCGTATAATTTCCAGCCGGCAACATATACCGTACTGGTGACACACAAATATCCGCTCAATGAGAAAGTGGTGTACTCGGTATCGGTCAAGAGTCAGTAAAGACGGAATTGCTAGATGACAAAAGAGCTCCGAAAGGGGCTCTTTTTTGGTAAGGCGAGTAAAGCGGGTAATGTGGGTGGGGATAGAGTGAAGGCAATCTCTATCGGACTTTTATTTTATTACTCGCAAAACCTGCTTTACTTCCAATGCCCATTTTATTTACCCGGCTCCCTTGATACTTATCTGCAAGCTGCTAGCATAATTCCGGTATGGTTCATTTCTCAACTATTAATGATGCATTGCAGGCGTTTCGCGCCGGTCAGTTCGTGATCGCCGTCGATGACGAAGGACGGGAAAACGAAGGCGATTTGCTGCTGGCGGCCGAGCATATTACCGAGGAGAAAATGGCGTTCATCATCCGTCATACTGGCGGGGTCGTCTGCATGCCGATGTCGAAGGCGATTGCGGATCATTTTCAGCTGCCTCTCATGGTGCAGTCGAATGGCTCAAAATTCGGCACGCCGTTTACAGTCAGTATCGAAGCCCGAAAAGGGGTTTCCACCGGCATTTCGGCTGCTGATCGTGCGCATACTATTCAGGTTGCGGCGGATCCGGCTTCCGGCAAAGAGGACCTCATCAGTCCGGGGCATATTTTCCCGTTACGGGCTGCGGATGGCGGCGTATTGCAGAGAGCCGGTCATACGGAAGCGGTTATTGATCTTTGCCGCCTGGCCCGGCTGCGGGAAGTGGGGGTAATCAGCGAGTTGATGCATGATAACGGTACGATGATGCGCGTACCCGATTTGCAGGCGTTTGCCGCGAAGCATGGCATTCCGCTTCTTTCGATTGCCGATCTTATCGAATACCGACGGAAGCATGAAACGCTCATTTCGAAGGAGGCTGCCACGAACCTGGAAACCGCGACAGGTGACTGGAATATCAGTGTCTATGCGGATTCCATTCATCACAAAGAACATCTGGCTCTGGTGATGGGCACGCCTGAACTGGACAAGCCCGTTCTTGTCCGCATGCATTCGGAATGCATCACAGGGGACGTGTTCGATTCCCGTCACTGCGACTGCGGTCCGCAGCTCAGAAAATCAATGCAGATCATCCGGGAAGCCGGGCAGGGGGTTATTGTGTATCTGCGACAGGAAGGGCGTGGCATTGGTCTGGCGAATAAAGTGAAGGCGTATGAACTGCAGCATTTGGGACTGGATACCATTGAAGCGAATGTGAAGCTGGGATTCCCCGAAGACTTGCGTGAGTACGGTATAGGCGCACAAATACTCCATGATCTGGGTATCAGAAAAATTCGTCTGCTGACCAACAACCCGAAGAAAGTAGTCGGGCTTGAAGGCTATGGACTGGAGATTGTCGAAACACTGCCGATTGAAATGACTCCGGTCAGCGAGAAGCAGAAAAAATATCTGAAGACGAAGAAGGAGAAGATGCAGCACACGATTACGACGATATAAGATTACGAATTACGAATTACGAATTACGAATTACGAATTACGAATTACGAATTACG
>CALMES010000070.1 GCA_937863435.1 uncultured Candidatus Peregrinibacteria bacterium | reverse complement strand
TGGCAGAATTACCCCCGCTGGGCCATCTTTTGGAAGTACCTTTTTAGATTTATTAATGCCTGCTGTTCCTTTCAGTGCCCTACCTTTCCTATCCATGCCGTTCCAGTCCATGCCTGCCATTCAATTCTATTCCTCTCCAATCCTGTCCAGTCCTTTCCTGCGGCTCCTTTCGGGACCGTGCCTGGCCATTCCAATCCACTCCTGCCGTGCTATACCTTGCCGCTCGTTGCCTTTCCAGTCCTCCCCAATCCTGCCAAATCAACTGGCTTTCTTGATCGATTCTTTTACTGAACCAAAATCAACCACCAAACCTATTTCGCTGGCTTTCCGCTCCCATTGCTCTATCTTGTTACTGATCTCTTGAGTTAGCTGCCTCAACATAAAATCATTATTCACAACATCTTCCATGCGCCGATAGCCGCCACCTGATTGCTGATCCGATGGCAGTGAAACAAACGCTCGAACCATAACCGGAACGCTTTTATTGACCTGTATTTTCACCGATCTAATCAGCGTTCTTGCTTGATGCAATCTGTACTTGCTTGCCGCCTCCGAATCATCCCACTCGAAATGGGAATGCAGCGGAGAGCTAATATCTTTCGCATGCTCTACGACTGATTCAGGATTTAACAAACCGTTAACAAATAATTGCTCTAGGGCTGTCCTTACTTCATTCATAATGTCATTCTCCGTTTAGATTATTGCCTACCTTACTAATCCTAGCCATGCCATACCCGGCCTCGCCATGCCGTTCCTATCCTGCTGTGCCGTGCCGCACCAATCCACTCCGGTCCGCTCCTCGTCTTTCCTGCCTAGCTGATACCAAAAGCAGACTTGATCGATGCTTCAGATTCACTTCCTACAACTTCAAAAGTTCCCCACCCACAGCCGCCGCTTGATTTGCTGTCTGGCCTGCCTGCGCCAATACCAACTTGCAAACCAACGCGAGAAATTAAGTTAATTACATCCGATGCGCTGAATTGTGTTTGATCAAATTTGATTCTGATTTTGCTTGCCCAGTCCCGGTATTGCGGCCTGCTTCTAACATCAACAACGCCGGTTGCGTTTCTTGTATGAGCCGTGAATACTGTACTGTTTCCATAAATCCGCACAATAGGCAAGCCGTCCACATAATCAAAGCCGTCCGCTTCAACGAATACACTTAATTTAGCCAATGTCATCTTGAATCCAACTAAGCGACAAGCTGAAATCATGCCAGCCCGGATTGATGCAGCGTTAAATCCTTCCCATCCATCTTGGTGCTTATATTTGGACTCTTCGGCTTCCTTCTCGTAATCCCTAGCGTTCCTAACCTTTTTCGATTTTGCCTGAGCGCCATGCTGCATCTTCTCCATGATTTCTGCTTTCTTGGAAAAACGCTCTATCACAAGCGGAGCCGTGCCTTTAACTAAAACTTCCAAAACTCCAAAGTTCGGCGGCGTAATCACAACATTAGATTCAACTGTTTCTGTTTTTTTCATGCATATCTCCTTTTGTTATACATTTAACCTCCAATAACCTCACGATAAGCCCGCTCAAACTCTCCGTCAAATTCTTTTTTTACTGTGCGCTCAGCCACAAATTTAAAATCAAAAATGGGCTGATAAATCACGTGCGGGACAAATATAAATATCGGTCTGAGTGGTCTACCCGGACCGGTGAATAATCCTTGATGCTGCACCTGCCATATCCCGAGCGGTGATTTGCCGTTATTCGGCCTCCCAACAAAATACGATATGCCGATTCGTTTTTTTGATCCGCGTTTTAACTTTGCCCGAGTTTTGTCGGTTGAATTTGCTTTGTACCCTGCCTCTGGAAACGCTTTGAAAAATGCCAATATCTGTGTGATTTGCTTGCGCGCAATGTTGCCGTATTGATCGATCTGCGCTGCTGCACCTGGCACAATGAAATATCCGTTTGGCAATGCGCCCACTCTGCGCAACGCAACTTCAAACCGTTTTAGCCTACGCGATCCGCCAGCAATTTCGGCGTCCAAAACTTTTGTTGCAGGGATGCCCTTTCCGG